>JAKAWH010000010.1 GCA_021817065.1 Actinomycetes bacterium | reverse complement strand
CCACCCCATTCCGCCCCCGCCTCTGCAGTAGTGCCGGCCCCCGTCATTGCCACGCCTCTGCAGTAGTGCCGGCCCCCGTCATTGCCACGCCTCTGCAGTAGTGCCGGCCCCGATCATTGCCACGCCTCTGCAGTAGTGCCGGCCCCCTGGCGCGAATAGCCCTGCTCGACCAGCTCCTCCAGGGTTGCCGATTGCAGGGGCGCCCCTGGCATCGTTCCCCCGCCGGGTGCGGGCCGCCACACCTCGTTGGACATCACCTGCGGCCCGTCGGCATCGACCACCTCGCGGACCGATGACACCCGGCGCACCAGGCGGCCCGTGATGTACGGCGATCCCGAAAAGACGTCTGACACCGGGTCGCCCCACGCATCCACCGCCGCTTCAGCCACCTCGTAGCGCGACTCGATGTAGACGACGAAATGCACGGAGCCGGCGATCAGGAGATTAGCCGCCTCCAGGGACAACCTCTCGGGAGCTTGCGCAGCATATGCGGCGATCCGGCGGAATACTCCCGCTGAGGAATCCGAATGAATCGTGCACATCGACCCGGAGCGCCCCTGAGACATCGCGTTCAACATCGGGATGACTTCTTCCCCGAGAACTTCCCCCACAATCACCCGATCTGCGTCCATCCGCAGGCTGCGGCGGACAAGCCGCGACATGCCGATCTCGCCCTGACCTTCGGTATTGGGTTCTCTAGCCTCCAATGCGACGCAGTCGGGATGCCGATCGACCATCCGCTCGAGACCGAGCTCCAACGCCTGCTCGATGGTCACGATCCGCTCGCTGGGCGGAATCTCCGACGCCAGGCCGCGGAGCAAAGTGGTCTTGCCCGAGTTCATCGCTCCCGAGACGATGATGTTCTTGCGCGCCCGAACCGCGGCCGCCAGCAGCTCGGCCACCTGCAAGTCGAGCATCTCCATCGCCACAAGATCGTCCAGCCCTAGATCGGAATAGCGATGGCGCCGAACCGAAAGGCACGGCCTCTCGCACACCGACATCACCGCGGACAGGCGGCTCCCATCAGGAAGGCGCAGGTCCAGTTCAGGGCGGGCTGCGTCGAAGCGCCTCTCGGAAAGTCCGAGCCGGGACGCTGCCATCCGGATCAGCTCGATCAGCTCGCCGTCCGAATCGGCCACCGGATCTGCGAGGACTTTGGCCCCGTCGGCGTACCGGACCCAGACCACGTCGTGGCCGTTCACGTCGATGTTCTCCACCTCCGGATCATCGATGAGCCGCTGGAGCCGCCCCAGCCCGAAAAGCGCGGCCATTACTGCTTCGACGATTTCCTCTTCTTCTTCCGGGGCCAGATGGTCCTCACCATGGGCGATGCCGGCTGCCCACCGCGCGTCCAGTGCCTCGATGGCCCTCCGGCGCGCAAAGGCACGCCGTTCGCTCCCGGCCACCGCAGGACCGGGGGCCGAAGACAGCGACTCTGCCACTTCCATCCGGATTTGCCGGACCAGGTCGTGCCTCATCGGCTTCCCGACCCCACCCGAAGGCCCATCCGGGCACGCACCTCGTGAATCGATACTCCCGCGATGGCGCCTAGTCCGTCCCTTTCCCGCGGCGAATCGACGCTGAAGCATTCCTCTGCCGGCGGGGTGTGGGATGAGACAATGTCCTTGGCGGCCGGTGGCGCGCTCCGGCAGGAACTCTCCGCGAGCCCGGACGCAAGCTCCACCCAGTCCCGATCCGACGGTTCTCTTCCCATCGACCGGACCACCTCGATTCCTGTCGCCTCGGTTGCCTCCCGGGGACCGTAGGGACCCTCACCGATCAGTACAAGACGAACGTCAGGGGTCACGGCCCGCAGAGTGTCGATGCGTCGAGCCGTATGAACCAGAGACGACGCATCAGGCCGAGCACAGAGGACCACCGACCCTGCGCTCTCGAGAAACGCGCGCGAGCCTGCCATCCCCGGTTCCAACCGTCCCACGTCGACCAGCACCTGTAATTCGTCCACCCGCGCCAGCGCTCGGGCGCAGGTCTCCCACATCCCGCCCGCCCCCGCAGAATGCTCGGCGCAATCCAACCCGAAAAGCATCCCCACCCGATGGGGCGACTCCTGCACATGCTCCCAGATGTCGTCGACAACCAGACCACGACGCGCCGCTGCCATCAAGGTTGCCATGCCGGGTGCGACAGGCATGGCCAGACGAACGGCCAAGTCCCCTCCCGACGGATCGCACTCGGCGAGCAGAGCGAAGTTCCCCTGCGACCCGACGAGTGCCGAGGCCACCTGGTAGGCCACCGTGGTCACCCCGGGCGAGCCCCATAGCGAAGCGAATACCAGCATCTCAGACCTATCCCTGCTGGATCGGAGGGATCAGGACCAGGCTCACCTGCCCGGCGGCCGCCGCCGAGGCAAGCGTGCCTGCCACCGCGCCGGGCACTTCTACCGAGACCACCGCTCGGTAGGTCGAGCTGGAGGCGAGCACCGGCGCGCTGCCCGTCACCAGCGCGTCCTTGACCAGCACCGTTCCGGGACCCGATCCTGAATTGCCAGCCGGAGCACCCCCCGCATCCGTCCCCCACAGCGAATTCTGGGAGGCGACGGCGCTCCCGGCTGCCGGAGCGCTCCCCGGCACACTGTTCATCGCCTCACCGGGAGGGTTGGTGAACACCACCATCACCGGGTCACCCGGGGCGATCCCTCCCGCGGGGAGTTGCCCGTCCTTGAGTGCCAACCCCACCACCGCGTCGCCTGGGGCGATGGCCACCTGGTCACCAACATCATCGGGGCTGAGCAGCATCCCCGGAGTGAGTTCTTCCCTCGCCCGCCGACCAAGCACCCGTGCCGCCATCGACGCTGGGATCGTCGCCACGCCTCCCGTCGGCGACAGGCGCACCACCCGTAGATCGTGTTCCGAGATGGTGGCTCCCTGGGCGACTTCGCGCGCCACAGCCAGGACGGACGCCTTGTGACCGGCTGCACCGTAGAGCCCGGCGGCTATCGCGGCCGACACCACCACCAGGAGCGCGGATGCCGCAGCGGCCACTGGCCGGCGCCTGACCGCAAGTCCCGGGAACACCGGACCCCGGACATTCGCCTCGGTGTTCGGTCGGACGCCGGACAGCGGCTTCCCGCGCTCGAATCCGTTACCGGCGGAGTTCCTTGCCGGCCTGTCCGTGGCTCCACCTGCTCGCTCACCGGTCAGATCTCTCCGGAAAGCTTCCCTTCCGCTTCGGTCCCCCGCCGACACCGTCCCGGATTGCCGTCGCGACCGCTCGCGCTCTTCGCGACTGCCTGATTCCCGAGGGCGTTCCTGCACCGTCAATCCGAGCGCGCGCTCGGGATCACGCGCACTCGATCGACCGATGTTCGACCCATCCGTGCCGGCTTCCGGCGCCTTCCGCCACGGGGGAGTCGCCTCGTTCAACGATTCATTCGTATCCACGAGCCGAGAACTGTTGCCGATCTCACCGGGACATGTCAAGGAGGAATATCGAAAACCCTCCGACCAGGACATTCGACAGATGTCCTCTCGGTCTCCGATATTCTCCCGGGTGAATTACCCACGTGTAATTTCCGGATAACTCTCTCTATCGTTATACGATTAGCCGATCGCGCGCTCGGATTTCTTGGGACCAAAGTCCCTATTGCACACATCATGTCCGTGACAGCATTGCGAGCCATCGGCGCCCGCTCGGGAGCCAGAAGGGAGACGGGACATGGTGGAAGCATGCAGCGCGCGCCGCACCGGCGCTCGGTTCCTGCATTTCCGGGAAAAGTGGAGTCGCCGCGCGGTGATCGGCGATTCGAACTCCCGTCATTGCCGCGTGAACAGTTGCGCGCGTTGCGCGCGCCGATACACACGAGCAGGGGCATCCGGCATGAGATCATTGTTCGCGGAGTGCCCCGCGCAGTCGGCAAGCCACGACGGCCTACCGCCCTCGCTGGCCCGGATACACCTGAAAGTGCACGAAGCAGAACAATTTCAGAAAACTTCTTGCGCTGTACACCATCTGGTGGCAATGTCTCGGTCCGAAGGATAGGCACAACGGGTAAGACGGGAAGGATGCGTGGATTCAATGATGGTGTTACTGGCCGGAAACGCCAGACAAAGAGGTGGTGCGACCGTGAAGCGGATGCAGTTGGTGCCAGCGGTGATGTTGCTCGCTGTAATTGCGCTCGTGCTTGGCGGGTGTTCGTCAGCGGCGGGACCCGCCCAGCCGAGGCCGAGTGCCAAGCAGCTCGCTTTGGCTCAGGAAAAGCAGGCGGTGCTGCGAGCGTGGGTGAACGCGGAGGAGGCCGCCTATCAACTAACGCGAGGCGGCCCACCGGCGGGTTTCCAGGCCGCGATGGCTTCGATCCAACCCGGTGGAGCGAACCACGGTCCAACGGGAGTTTTCAATCAATTCTTCCCCACACTCGCCCGGTATGAAGCCGGCAAGGCACTTGCTCAGGATGAACTCTCGATCGAGGGCTTCTGGAATTACGGCGTGTCCGGTCCTGCGACCTACTCCCTCGGTCGCCCGGTGGTGACCGTGCAATCGCCCACCAGCGCGACGGTCACCAGTTGCGTCACCGTGCGGGGCTGGGTGGTGCCCTCGACCCCGCCACCATCCGGGTTCGCCTGGCCCTATGACGGGCAGAGCAACAACGTCGCTCCGTTCCAACTTGTCGCGGGCAGTTGGTACGAGACCGGGGGAACCAATACCGACCGGAAGCAGCCATGCTGAAACGGGCGATCCGACATTTCGGGGCAACGACTGCTGTGACGATCGCAATGCTCTATGCCACATCGCCCTCCGCATCAGCCGATGGTTTGAACGGACCGTCTGGCGGCGCCTACGAAACCTCCTCCGGGGGCATCGTCGTCTCCGCAGGAGTCCCCGGCTCCCCCGGCACCAGCGTCCCTGGCGGACCGAGCACTCCCGGGGGCGGTGGAGCCCCCAGCCCCTTCGAGTGCATTTCCACGTCGACCACCGACAATTCGGGTGCGCAGGAAACCGTCCTCATGTGCTGCCCAGCCGGCAACGAAGAACTCGGCATGGGCAATTGTCAACAGGTGCAGGTCACCCCTCCCGCCCCTCCTCCTCCCCCGCCGCCTCCGGACCCGGGAACGGTTGCAGCCCAAGCCGAATCCCAGATCAGTCTCCCCTCTCCGGTTTTGGAAAAGAACCCGTCGAGCTTCGGGGTGGTCAACTTCCCGGAGTGGTTCTGGGTGGACGCCTCGATCTGGCATCCGGTTTCCACCACCGCCACCGCCTGCAATGCCGGAGGATGCGTTTCGGCCACTGCCACCGCCACGCCGAGCTCGCTGTACATCAACACCGGTGACGGTTCCGGAATCACCTGCAACGGCCCGGGTACCGCCTACGACACATCGCTGCCCGAAACGTCCCAATCCACCGACTGCTCCCACACCTACACGATCTCGTCCTACGGCCAACCCAGTCCCGACGGCAATCCCAACGACGACGCGTTCTCCCTGTCGGCCACCATCACCTGGACGGTCACTTGGGTGGCCTCCGGCGCGGCATCGGGGTCGGGGTCGCTGGGCAACCTCAGTTCCACCGGAAGCGCCAGCCTCCGGGTGGAACAGATCGAGTCGGTGATCTCGGGAGGGTGACTGGCGAAGGGCGTTCGGCAGCGGGCCAGAACGCCGGAGGGTGCGACTCGGCAGCAGATCGGCGAGCGATGTGCTGAAAGAAGGGGAAATTGTGAGACTCCCACAGCGCAGCTCGATGCCTCGTGGTACCGACGCTTGATCGTGTTGCCGGTGAGGTACCGATTCGCTCCGACAAAAGGCGCCACGTCGGCTACCTGGAATTCGCGAGTAGTGCACCCGGGCAGCCGCCGCCTATGGCGCCGGCGCCCGGCTCTGACAAAAAGGCTCTGCTGGGATACCGCCACATCCCTGGGGGTGGATGCGCCGTCAACTTCAGCAGAGCCACTTTGGAGAACGCGGGAGTCCCGCTGGTTATTCCCGGTTGCCGGCAGGTGACGCAGAACGAACCGGTTGTACCGCGATGCTATCCGTGGGGAGGATCACATCCCGCGGCTAGAGGTGCGCGTGGCTCTGGAGGTGGTGGCGCACCATGAGGAGGCCGGTGATGCCTTCGCCGACGGCCGCGCCGAACTGCTTGGTGGAGCTGACTCGCAGCTCCCCGGCATCGAGATCGGGGTGCCGCTGCGAAGGGTAGCCGGGACTTCTCTACTGGGGCCTCCGGGAAGGCGTGTGTAAATCCCGAGGCCAGATCCACCGGTCTGCAACCCAGACCGCGCCGGAGCGGGCTCGCCGTAACCAGGCCCTCCTCGTGGGCGAGGGAGACCGAGGCCGAATCGACACCGTCCAAGCGGCCGACCCCCTCTTCGATGGTCGCCACAGATGGAATCCCACGGCTTCAGCCGTGGGAGGAGGTCAACTGGAGCAGGGCGGTGCCGTCCCCGGACAGGCGCACCCTGTCCGCCAGCCAGGAGTCGGGCGGCGCCGGGCCTCTTCGACCCATCCGAAACCGTCCCCGACCCGTACGGGGCTCTCCCCGACCCGCCTGGGGCGATCGTCTCGACGGTGACCGTACTCACGACTTCCACGGTAACCCTCCCCTGCGGGGAAAAATCAAGCCTCTTGTCCGGCCAGCTCAGCCAGCCTTGCAGGAGATAAATACGACCAATTGATAGTATGTATGGTATGGCAAAGGAGAAGGCAACGATTACCGTCGATCGGGCCAAGCTGTCCGAGGCACGGGCTGTGCTGGGAGCGCCCTCGGCTTCAGCCGCTATTGACATCGCTCTCTCCGAGTTGATCCGTCGTTATCGCGTGCTCCACGACGTCAAGGCCTACACCAGGACGCCTCCCACTGATGAGGAGGCCGCACTGAGCCACACCCTTCCCGATTGGAGCGATCTCGCCGACGACACCGACTGGGACGCCCAGTGGCCCGAAGAGAGCTGAGCGCGCCGGCAGTCCGGCGAGGCGAGATCTGGCTGGCCGAGCTGGACAAGCACCGCCCGGTCGTAGTACTTACCCGGGATCCCCTGGGACGGATACTGCATTCGGTGATCGTCGGCCCGGTCACTTCGACTGTACGCGGCCTGAACACAGAAGTCGACCTGAGCGAGGACGACGGCGTCCGCAAGCCTTCGGTCGTGAATCTCGACAACCTTCAACTCGTCCCGCGAGCAAACCTGGTGAGACGCGTGGGCAGGGCGACGCCGGCCACCCTGAAAGCGATCTGTGCAGCAACGGCCGAGGCGATCGGCTGCCCTGCGCCCTGAGCGAAACTCCGACTGCGCCGGCTTTCTTTGGTCCCGGCCACTCCCAAAGAGCCAGTTTCTTGACCTTCCACCCAAGGGGAAGGCGCACAATCACGGGAAGAGGCCCACCACGCCACCCAACGCAAATCCGCCGGTACGAGAAGCGCCGAGCCGCCACCTTCCGCGGTCCGCGTGATGGTCACACCCCCGTGGCACAATGCCTCCCACGAGCGTAAAGAACAAGGAACGCCGCCGCCTCAATAAGGCCAGGCGGCGCAAGCAGCAACGATCTGCCGGCCGCAAGGGCGTGGGTGGCCGGAACTTCGACGAAAGCGGACTGGGGGCATGCCACTGCCTCGACGACGAGGTCCTCGACGACCTGATCGTGTCGGCGGCGCATGCCGACTGTTTGGAGGTGGACGAGCCAGAGGCCCTGGTTGAATTCCTCTGCGGGGGCTGCGACCACCCGGGCGGGCAGAAGGCGGTGAGTCGCCGGTTGACCTCCCGCATGACCCGCTCCCAGGCTCTCCTTCTGCAGAATCGCTGGGAACCTCATGAGATCCAGCGGGTGCTGCGCCGGAAGACGGGCACTACAGGGGCCAGAGTAACGGTTTCCGCTCTGCGGAAGGCGCTGGACCATTGCGCGCCGGAGGACCGGGAGGCGTGGAGGCAAGAGGTGGAGGACTGGTTGGGTGACGCCCGTGTTCTCGATCCCGACACATCGCATTGGTCCTCCGACGTGGAGGCTGCTCTCCGCTCCCTTGGCGTGCTGGAGCACCTGTCTCCCATGCCCGACAGCGGCTTGGTCGGTGCGAAGGCACGGGTAGCAAGATCGGGGGAAGAGGAACGGCTCCTGGCCCGGGTGCGGGGACTGCTCGCCAAGGCTGAATCCAGCGAGTTCCCCGACGAGGCGGATGCCCTGATGGCCAAGGCACAGGAGCTGATGGCGCGCCACTGCCTGGATCGCGCCCTGGTCGAGGAAGGGTTGGCAGGCGGGCAGCGCCCACTCGTCGAAGCGAGGCGGTGTTGGCTGGAAGACCCGTACCTGGATGCGAAGGCGATCCTCCTTTCGGTGGTGGCCGGGGCGAACCGGTGCCGGTCGGTGGCGTGCGGAGACGTCGGCTTTTCGACCCTGGTCGGCCATCCCGACGACCTCGATTCGGTGGAACTGCTCTTCACCTCGCTGCTGGTCCAGGCCACCCAGCGGATCAATGCGCTGAAGACCGACCCGGCCATGTCGCAGCGTTCGCGGCGGCCCTCCTACCGGCGTTCGTTCTTCGCCGGATATGCACACCGGATCGGGGATCGCCTGCGTGAAGCGGCCGATGCAGCCACCGCCGGCGCTGCGGAACAGGCAGGCGGGCGGCTCCTTCCGATCCTGGCACGCCGGAGCGAGGCTGTCGATGACGCGGTGGACAGTCTTTTTGGCAAGCTCGACCGGATGAGCGTGACGGTCAGCGATCGGAACGGCTGGGTGGCCGGCATGGCAGCGGCCGAGATGGCAGAACTGGTGACCCACCAGGAGTTGCCGCTGGTAGGTTGAGGACCGGCCTGCCCGCCTATTGTGGTGTGAAACCCGGCCTGCCCGCCGATTGTGGTGTGAGACCCTGTCGTCAGGGCCGGGCCCCTACCCCACCCCTGCGATCCCAACCGTCCGCTGGATGCCACTCAGATCGGCCACCGACCCGGCAAAGCCCGCGTTGCCGAAGCTGAACACTCCCCCATTGGCCGACAGCATCCAGTAGCCTCCGCCGCCGGAAGTGGGCGTCATCGAAACGATCGGGGCTGACAGTACTGCCGCGTTGGCACCCCCGGGTGCTGCGGTGGGAGAGAGCTGGCCGATCGATCCCTGGTAGGAGGCGTCGCCGAACGAGTACACGTCGCCCGCATCATCGATCATCCAGTAGCCCTTCGCATCGGGGGTCGCGCACACCTCCACCATGGGGTGGGCGAGGTGTGCTGCGTTGGCACCCCCGGGTGCTGCGGTAGGAGAGAGCTGGCCGATCGATCCCTGGTAGGAGGCGTCGCCGAACGAGTACACGTCGCCCGCATCATCGATCATCCAGTAGCCCTTCGCATCGGGGGTGGCAGCCATCGAGACGACGGGTGCGGGAAGTGTGGCAGCGTTGGCGCCGCCGGGCTGAGCGGCGGGATCGAGTTGTGAGATGCTCCCGAGGTAGGACGCGTCGCCGAACGAATACACGTCGCCGGAGGTGTCCACGTACCAGTACCCTCGTCCGTCTGGGGTGGCAGCCATAGAGACGACGGGTGCGGGAAGTGTGGCAGCGTTGGCGCCGCCGGGTTGCGCGGCGGGATCGAGCTGCGAGATCGACCCTCGATAGGCGGCATCCCCGAAGGCGTACACGTTGCCGGAGGTGTCGGTCAGCCAGTATCCCCGCGCATCCGGAGTGATCGCCAGGGATACGATCAGGCCAGACAGGTATGCCGCGTTTGCACCCCCCGGCGGAGAGGAGGGATCGAGCTGGGAAAGTGAGCCCAATGGAGAAGTATCCCCGCAGGCGAAGACGTCACCGGTCACGTCGGCGATCCAGTAACCCGCACCGGTCGGTGTCCCGAAGCGGTACTGATCGGCGCACGAGACAGCACTTGTACCGTTGGGGGTGGTCACCACCACGTCCACCGTCCCCGGCCCGTGAGCTGGTACAACCGCGGTGATCTCGGACTGCGAGACGACCGTCACGCCAGTAGCCGGGACTCCCCCGATGGTCACCGATGAGGCTCCGCTGAAGTCGGATCCGGTGATGGTCACCGTCGTGCCTCCTGATGTGCCTCCACGACTCGGGGAGATGCCCGCCACGATGGGGAACGGCGGGCTGTCCGCCCCGGCGGCCAGTGCCTGGCTCCAGGAGTACACGAAGGGCGGTGGCGTCCCCACCATCGAAGTGAAAATGGCCGACCAGGTTCCTCCCGGGTTACCGCTGCCGATCGGTTGCAGCGCTCCGGCCCCCATCACCAATGTGGCCGGGATGACCGCGGATAGCTGCACGATGGGCTGGCCGAAGGCGGATGCATCGAAGCTCACCGAGGTCGGATATGGCCCCAGGATGTTGTCCCGGTGCCCCCAGCAACCCGGGTCGCTCGGCGAGGTGCAGTCGATGTTGAATGTCCCGTATCCGTCTTCGTACATCCATCCGTAGTCGGCGTCCAGTGGGCTGATCTGGCCGGCCGCTGCGATGGAGGCTCCCGGATCGCCAAGGCCGGGGCAGCTCCACGAGTTGCCGGAGACCGTGCACGCATATGCCAGCCCGGTCGAAGGACCAAGGCTGAACCCCGAGGGGAGGATCGGGTCACCCCAGTATCCGGCCGGTTTGCCCGGCGGCTGGGCTCCGGTCTGAGCCACCTGGTCGAGCGAGTCGACCAACCCAGCGAATGGAACCAGACCACGGTCGACCCGTTCGAGGTCGGTCACCACGAAGATCTGCTCGTCGAGGCTCAGGCTCGAAAAGTCCGACGGCAGGTACATCGGCCCGATCCCCTCCGCCGCCCGGGCATTGTCGATGGCCTTCACCTGCTCATCGATGCACGCCGGGCTGGAGAACTGGGCTGCAAAGGAGGGGGAAAAGCACGGAGGGCCGTAGTTCTCCACGTTCGGGTTCGCCGGGATGTTCGCGGGCGGGTTGGCAGGCGGAAGGATCAGGTGGCTCGACGAAGCTGGCGGGGTCGCACCCAGCGCGGGATTCTGTGCTGTCCCGAAGGACAGGAAAAGGCCGAGGGTTGAGCACATGCCCCCGGCGAGCAGTGGAAAGAGCCCTCTCGACATCGCCAAGCAGTGATATCGGCCGGTTCATCGGTTTCGTGAAGCGGGTCACCGATTTCAGAGCAAGAATTGTGACTTCGTTGTGAGGATATCTCCCGCTCTGCGTTCGGCCGGCAGAGCCGCCGGGGACCCTCGCCGTCAGTCGGCGAACTCAACCACCACCGGCGCGTGATCCGACGGGGACATCCCGTCCCGCTTCTTGCGCGCATTGCGATCCACCAGCGCGCTGATTGCCCGGTCGGCAAGCGGCCTCGACACCAGCACCAGATCGATCCGCATTCCAATCCCCTTGTGAAAAGATCCCCCCTGGTAGTCCCACCACGAGTAAAGTCCCCCGTCCTTGTGGAAGAGGCGAAATGAGTCCGTGAGGCCCCACCTCTCCAGCGCCTCCAGCGCCTCCCGTTCGGCGGACGAAACATGGGTCATCCCCGTGCATGCAGCCGGATCCCACACGTCCCGATCGTCGGGCGCCACGTTGAAGTCGCCACATACCGCTACCGGCTGGTCGGGAGTGCAGGTGGCCTCCAGGTGGGTGGTCAGGCGCGCTAACCAATCCAGCTTGTAGGCATAGTGCTCGCTTCCCACTGACCGGCCGTTGGGAACATAGACACTGGATACCCGCACACTTCCGCAGGTGGCCGAAACGATGCGGGCCTCGGGGACCTGTGAAGGGTCTTCCCCGTCGAAGCCCTGCTGTGCCGACACAAGACCCACCCTGCTGGCGATGGCCACACCGTTCCATTGGCTGTTGCCGAAGTGCACCGTCTCGTAGCCGAGTGCGGCGAATACACCGGACGGGAAGGCGGCGTCCTTCATCTTGGTCTCCTGCAGGCACAAGACATCGGGCTGCACCTCGCCGATCCAGGATTCGACGAAGGAAAGCCGCGCTTTCAGCGAATTGACGTTCCAGGTGGCGATCCGCACGAGCCGACGTTACCGCCGCCACACCGGCGTAACTACGCCTCCACCACCACGAAGAGCAGGTCCGTCTCGCAGGCCACGTCGCCTCCCACCGAGGCCACCCCGTGCCCGCGCCCGGCGGTGGAGCCCAGCCGATTCATGGTGACCGAGAGGTCCAGTCGCTCACCGGGGACCACCTGGCGGCGGAAGCGCGCCTTGTCGATCCCCCCGAAGAGCGCCAGCTTGCCTGCGTACCGCTCGTGGGTCAGCACCGCCACCCCTCCGAGCTGAGCCATCGACTCGATCATGAGCACCCCGGGCAGGGTGGGGCGCCCTGGGAAGTGGCCAGCGAAGAACCACTCATCCCCGACCAGGTTCCAGTACCCGGAGGCAGACACCCCGGGGACCACATCGCTCACCTCGTCGACCAAGAGGAACGGCGGCCGGTGTGGCAGGACGTCGGCGGGGTTCACCAGCGGGCTCCCTTATTGCGAGAGGCGGGGTTCACCAGCGGGCTCCCTTATCCACAGTGGCGGGGATCACCCGCGCGCCTCCTCGATCACTGCCCGGGTCCCCTCGGCAAGGGTCGTCCATGGCTTCCAGGCGAGCTGGGATTTGGCCCGGTGCACATCGAGAGCAGAGCGGTCCAGCTCGCCGGGGCGGGGCGGCGCATACACCGGATCGCTGGTGACTCCCGCCACTGAGGCCATCGTGGCGTACAAGTCGTTCACCGATGTTTCTGTAGCGGTCCCGATGTTGATGATCTGCCCGTCCCCCTTCGACGCCGCCTTGGCGAAAGCATCCACCACGTCGTCCACGAACACGAAGTCACGCGTCTGGTTCCCGTCGCCGAAAATAGTGCAGGGCCGCCCCTCGCTCAGCAGTCCCGCGAAGATGGCGACCACTCCCGCCTCACCATGGGGATCCTGGCGGGGACCGTAGACATTGCCGAGCGCCAGGGCGGTGAACTCGAAACCGTGGAGCGCCCGGAACGCGGCGAGATAGTCGCAGACGACTCTTTTTGCGATGCCGTAGGGAGAGAGCGGGTTGTGGGGTGCCGACTCGCGGACCGGGATCGTGGCGGGCTCGCCGTAGAGAGTACCGCCGCTCGCGGCAAAGACGATCTTGCGGGCTCCCGCCTTCCGGGCCGCTTCGGCGATGCGGAGGCTGCCCACCACGTTCACCTCGGCGTCGAGCGCCGGATCGGCCACGCTCACCCGCACGTCCGCCTGGGCAGCGAGGTGGAAGACCACCTCCGGCCTGCACAGCACGACATACTCCTCGATCTCGGGAGCGCGGATGTCCAGTTCGGTGAAGCGGACCTGATGGGGATATTCGTTACGGGCGGGGCCAAGGTTGGCAAGAGAGCCGGTCGCCAGATTGTCCACCACCTCCACCATCCATCCTTCGGCGAGGAGGCGGTCGACCAGGTGGGAGCCGATGAACCCGGCTCCCCCGGTGACCAGAGCCTTCATTGCAGGTACCCGGGGCAGGCCGAGGCAAAAAAGGCCGCCAGCGCTTTCATTCGGGCACCCGCGCGCCCGACAGCATGGCACCCGACTCGATCTTCTCGCCCATTCCGATGACAGACAGGTTCGACAGCGACGCGATCGACCCCACTGTGGCGCCGGCTCCGATGATGGAGTCCTCGACGGTCGCGCCAGCTTCCACCACCACGCCGGGTAGGAGGACCGAGCAGCGCACCACGGCACCCGCGGCCACCGTGCAGCGCGCCCCGACCGTCGACTCGTCCACTGTCGCTCCTGCGGCGATATGCGCGCCTTCCCCGACGAACGACTCGTCGACGTCACCCTCCACATCCGGGTCCCCGATCACCCACAATGCGTCGTCGACCCGCCGGGCCGACGGGTGGGGCGCCATCCCCCGCACTCCCGATATCAGGTCCCGGTGTGCGGTGAGATACTGCGCGGGCATCCCGGTGTCCAGCCAGTAGGCGTCGCTGCCGACCGCGTAGAGGGACCCCTCGGCAACCAGTGCAGGGAAAATCTCCCGTTCGATGGAGACCCGCCGGCTCGGATCGATCGAAGCGAGCACCGAGGGCTCCAGGACGTAGGTGCCTGCGTTGATCATGTCGGTAAGCTCCGTTCCGGGTGGCGGCTTCTCGACAAAAGCCTGCACGCGCCCCGACAGGTCGACATCCACCACCCCGAACGCAGAGGGGTCCTCCACCGGCGTCAGGGCGATGGTGGCCGCTGCACCGGAGGACCGGTGTAGTGCGATCAGCTCGTCGAGCGATGCATCGGTCAGAACGTCCCCGTTGACGGCCAGGAACGTGTCGGTGATCCCGCCGGCCCTCGCTGCGAAAGCGATGGCCCCCGCGGTATCGAGCGGCTCGGGCTCGACCGCGTAGGTGAGGCGCACTCCCTGAGCCACCCCGTCGGGGTACGCCTCCACGAATGCGTCCGGCTTGTAGCCCAGAGAAAGTACCGCCTCGTCCACGCCCGCCCGCGCCAGGCGGGAGAGCACCCGCTCCACCATGGCCATCTCCACGATCGGGAGCATCTGCTTGGGGACCGCGTAGGTGAGGGGCCGCAGCCGGGTCCCCTCACCACCGACCAGCACCACGCATTTCATGGATGCTTGGAGGTGGTGGGGGCCTTCGAAGTGGTTGGGATCGTCCTGGGAGCGGTTGTGGGAACGATGTGGGGCACGCTCGACGGGATGATCGGGGGAACGGTCGAGGCAGTGATCGCGGGAGCTGTCGTACTGGCGGACGCCGGAGTGGTGGTGGTGGTCGAGGCGGTGGACGTCGACAGCAAGGTTGTGATCACCGATTGGGGCGGCCGGGGAATGTGGGCACCCTTGGGAAGAAAAGCGACTGTGATCAACTGGTCGTTGCCGAGCTTCTGATCCGCCGGATTGCCGGAGACGAGGATGCCCTGGGTGGTGGTGAGGGTATTCGGCCAGATCTTCACCTGCACCGTGCCGGGCTTGCCCCCGCAGGTGTCCCCGTTGTGCTTGGCGGGCTTACCCGGGTAGACGAACTCGGTCTGGCTCAGAGCCAAACCGGGATAGTGGGTTACGAACCGGCCGAGTGTGGCGTTATCTCCCGCGTCGGCATGACTCAGAGGATGGATGCGGATAATTCCGTCCCCCTTGGTATAGAGGCCAAGCTTGATCGTTCCGCTCGCAGGCGTCTTCGATGCCGTCGAGGAATTGGCGGTGCCGGTGTAGAGGTTCGGATTGGTGGGCAGGTTGGGCTCCACCGTCCCGCACACATCGAAGGAGATGCCGGTGATCCAGGTCTGCTTGGTGGTAGGCGGAATCGAGTTGGCGGTAGAACCGTTCTCCGCCTGGTAACGGCTGTACCACACCAGGAACACGCCGAGCACAATGATGACCGCCAGCACGATGTGGAAGCCCTCGACGGAACGCTGCACCCCGGGGCGGCGACCGCCGGTACGGGCGGCGCGCGCGACCATACGACCGATGGAGTCTCGTGGCATTTCGGGGACACCCTAGCAGCGCTGCCGGGCCCCCTTCCTGCCCGGCGGGGGCAGGCGGGATGAGAGCGCCCCGGCGGGACCGGAGGAGCTGGGGGGTCAGCCGCCCCGGCGGGACCGGAGGAGCTGGGGGGTTAGCCGCCCCGGCGGGACCGGAGGAGCTGGGGGGTCAGCCGCCCCGGCGGGACCGGAGGAGCTGGGTGCCAACCGCCATCGTCGCCCGGATCGCCAGCACCCCGGCGGCGACCGGCACCAGGGGCCGCCGCCATCCCCGCATGGTCTTGACCGAGTAGCGCATCGCCGAGCGATGGTGGGCGAGGACCATGGCGATAGGCCGGGTGGCGGTGGAAGTCCCCTGAGCATGCTCGACACGTGCGGAGGGCTCGAAAACCACCGAATACCCCGCATCCCGGGCCCGGCGGCACAAATCGACGTCTTCCACATACATGAAGAAGGACTCGTCGAAGCCCCCCAGTGCCTCGAATGCCTGCCGCCGCACCAGCAAGCAGGCACCGGACACCCAGTCCACCACCGTCCTGCCGGAAAGGGAGCCATCCTGCATCCGGTACCGCCTGCTGAATCGATTGTCCGGTGAGAAAAGTCCTACCACCGCGTGGAGACCGGCGGTGAGTGGGTCCGGCATCCGCCGCGCCGACGGATAGGTGGTGCCATCGGGATTCACGAGCTGGGGGCCGGCAATCCCCACCCGCGAGCCGGGAACCGAGCAAGTGGACAACAGAGCCGCAACGCTCCCCGGGCTGAAGACCAGATCAGGATTGCAGACGAGCACCCACTCGATCCCCTCCCCCAGCACCGCCGCTCCCCGGTTGGCGGCAGCCCCGTACCCGAGATTCACACCGGGAACAAGCACGGTCGCTGCTGGGTCCTCCCGGGCTACCGCCTTACTGCACGGGTCACCAGGGTCATTGTCCACCACCACCACCTCACCTACGCCCTCGGCGCGCAGGCTGGCCAGGCATCGGATGGTCGCCGGGGTGGAGTGGTAGTTGACCACCACCGCCCCGACCGCCGGAACAGGAACCGACCGGGGAACGGAGCCGGCGGGAGCCGGTGGAATGCCGGAGCCCCCCATCCCGGTTCGGGAGGCCATCAGGCGACGATCGTCTTCATCCACTCCGCAGTGCGGGCAAGCCCCTCGTCCAGAGGGATCCGAGGCTCCCACCCCAGCATTTCGCGGGCACGGGAAATGTCCGGGCAACGGCGGGTGGGGTCGTCGGCGGGTAGCGGCTCGAAAACTATGCCCGACGAGGTTCCGGTGAGCGCGATCACCCTCTCGGCCAGCTCGAGTACGGTCACTTCCTCGGGATTTCCGATGTTCACTGGGCCGGAACACCCGCTGGCCAGGAGGGCGAGGAGGCCAGCGACCTGGTCGTCCACGAAACAGAGGCTCCGGGTCTGGGACCCGTCCCCGTAGACGGAGAGGGGACGCCCAGTGAGGGCCTGGTCGAGAAAGTTGGACACTACCCGACCATCAGATGGCCGCAGCCGAGGACCGTAGGTATTGAAGATGCGAGCCACCCGGACGTCCGCGCCCCGGTCCCGCTGGAAGGCGAAGGTCAGGGCTTCCGCATAGCGTTTCGCCTCGTCGTATACAGATCGTATTCCGATCGGATTTACCCGTCCCCAGTAGGACTCCGGCTGGGGATGGACTTCGGGGTCTCCGTACACCTCGCTGGTCGAGGTGAGCAGGAACACCGCTCCCGCCTTCTCGGCCAGCTCCAGGCAATTGCGGGTGCCCGCGCTCCCCACTTCCAGAGTGGGTATCGGCCGGGCCAGGTAGTCCTTCGGAGAAGCCGGGCTGGCCAGATCGAGCACGGCGTCGATCGTGCCGGGCACATCCAGTCCCACCGTGATGTCGTGCCGGGAAAAGGAGAACCCCGGGCGGTCGATCAGGTGGGCGATGTTCTCCTCGGAGCCCGACGAGAGGTCGTCGACGCAGTGGACCTCGTCGCCCCGATCCGCCAGCGCGGTGCACAGGTAGGAACCGATGAAACCGGCGCCCCCGGCGACGACCGCCCTCATCGGGGACTCCGGAAAGACGGAAAGCGGGGACTCCGCGAAGACGGCCGGGAGGATGGAGAGCGGGGACTCCGGGACTGGCACACCCTCCTCACGACCGGCCGACCCCAACATAGGAGAAGCCCAGGCGCTTGAGCGCCGCTCCGTTCAGGAGGTTCCGCCCGTCGATAACGTGCGGCTCGGCCATCAGTTCATGCACCTTGGAGAAATCCAGCCTCTTCAGCTCCTCCCACTCGGTGAGCACCGCCAGGACCCGCGCCCCCTCCACTGCTCCGTATGGATCGGCGCAGATGAGCGCACCAGGCAGCACTTCGAGGTTCGGTGAGCGCCCCCGATCGGCATGGCCCGAGGCGGCATTCGCAAAGGTCGGGTCATATGCGCGTACCGCTGCCCCCTCGGCAATGAGCCGGGACCCGATCGAGATCGCCGGCGAGTCCCGCACGTCGTCGGTGCGTGCCTTGAAGGTCAGCCCCCAGAGAGCGATGGTCACCCCGGCCAGGGATCCTCCGGCCGCCCTGCGGATCTTCCCGACCATGATGTCCTTCTGCTCCTCGTTGACCTCGATCACCCCCTTTAGGAAGCGAAAGTCGTATCCGGCATCCTCGGCGATACGCACCATCGCCAAAGTGTCCTTCGGGAAGCACGAGCCTCCCCACCCGGGGCCGGGCTTGAGGAACTCGAAACCGATCCTGGTGTCGTATCCGATTCCGAGGATCACGTCGTGCACGTCGGCACCTACCGCCTCACACACGTTGGCAACCGTGTTGACGAAGCTGATCTTGGTGGCGAGAAAAGCATTGGAGGCGTACTTGATGGTCTCCGCCGATGCCGGGTCGGTGATAACCAGAGGTGCCCCGAGTCCCGAGTAGAGGGCGGCGACCCGCATGGCCGCCTCCCGGTCGTCGGCTCCGATCACGATGCGATCCGGATTGAGGAAGTCGTGGATGGCGGACCCCTCGCGGAGGAACTCGGGATTGGACACCACCGCCACGTCGACCCGGCGGAGGAACTCCTCCACCACCCGGGCCGATCCCACCGGAACGGTCGACTTGTTGACCACGATGGACTCGCTGGCCAGCACCGGCGCGATCTCACGAGCTGCCGCCTCGATAAAGCTCATGTCGGCGGACCCGTCGGATCGCTGGGGGGTGGGAACGCACAGGAACACCACTTCCGCCCCCTTGGCCGCTCCGGAAGCCCCGACCACGAAGGAGAGCCGTCCCGAGGTGAGCCCCTCGGACACCAGATCGTCGAGACCCTCCTCCACGATGGGGATGATTCCATCCGAAAGTGCGGCGATCTTCTCTTCCACCACGTCGGCACACACCACCCGGTGACCCAGATGGGCGAGGCAGGCGGCAGTGGCGAGCCCGACGTATCCCGCTCCGACCACCCCGATCCGGGCAGAGGGAGCCTGACGGCCGGCGGTGCTCGGTATCTGGGGTGAGCGGGGTGATCGAGCTTGCCGGGCACGCCCGGAGGAAGATGCCTTGGAAGTCACCGATCTATTCTGCCTGCTCGCTGCGGTGGCACGCACGAACCAGGCGGGCCAAGCCGTCCCGCCAGTGGGGAAGGAGTGGCTCGCCACCCAAGCGCAGCGCCGCGTTGTCGAGCACCGAATTGGTGGGGCGCGGGGCCGGGCGAGGCGGGTCGAGCTCGGAGGTGGCGATTGGCTGCACCCGGTCGGGACTGTGGCCCGCTTCTTCGAGGATCGCTTTGACAAACCCGTACCAGGTGGTGTCACCCTGATTGGTCACGTGGAAGATCCCCGGACGGCGATCCAGCGCCAGCCGCCATAGGGCCGGCGCGAGGTCCTCTGTGAAAGTCGGGCATCCCTTCTGGTCGTCCACGAAACGGAGAATGCGATCGCTCTGCCGAGCAAGACCGAGAACGGTGCTAACGATGTTGCGACCGGCGACCCCGCTGAGCCAGGAAGTCCGCACGATCGTGAACGACGGGTCCAGCTCCCTCTCGCCGGCCAGCTTGGAGGCGCCGTAAACGCCCAGTGGGCGGGGAACGTCCCATTCGGCGTACGCGCGGGTCGCCTCCCCGTCGAACACATAGTCGGTAGAGACGAAAGCGAGATGGGCTCCAAGCAACCGGGCCACCTCGGCGAGATGGCGGGTGCCGAGCGCGTTGACCGCGAAGGCCCGGTCCGGGTCCATTTCGCAGCCGTCCACGTCGGTCCACGCCGCAGCGTGAACGATGACATCGGGACGAAGGTCCGGCACCACCGAGCGAACCTGGTGACGATCGGCCACGTCCAGTTCGCGGTGGGTAAGACCGATCACGTCGTTGCCGGTGCTCCGTGTGGCGTATTCGACGACGTCGTGTCCCAGTTGGCCGCCCGCCCCCGTCACCAGGACTCGGGTCACCATCGGCAAGCCGCGATCAGCGCCACGACCTCTCGTCGACCGGAGCGCGGCCCTTGAGGGGCTCCCACCAGTTCCGGTTGTAGCGGTACCACTCCACTGTTTCCGAGAGTCCCTCCTCGAAGGCGACCTTGGGTTCCCATCCCAGCTCGTCGCGAATCTTGGAGGAGTCGAGCAGGTAGCGGCGATCGTGACCGGGACGGTCGGGGACGATGGTGCACAGCTCGTGGGGGGCACCCAGCGCTTCGAGCACCAGTTCGGCGATCTCCTCGATGGTCGCCTCCCGACCCGACCCCACGTTGTAGGTCTCCCCGATGCGCCCGCCTTCGATCACCGCCTCGATCGCCGAGCAATGGTCGTCGACGTGGAGCCACTCGCGCATGTTCTTGGTCGACGCGTAGAGAGGGAGCGGCTGGCGATCGAGTGCGTTGGTGGCGAAGAGAGGGATGACCTTCTCCGGAAACTGGTACGGACCGTAGTTGTTCGAGCAATTGGTGATGGTGACCGGCAATCCATATGTCTCGTAGTACGCGCGCACCGCATGATCGGCCCCCGCCTTCGACGCGTTGTAGGGCGTGCGGGGCCGGTACGGAGACGTCTCGGAGAACGATTCGTCCGCGTCGAGCGCCAGATCCCCGTACACCTCGCAGGTGGATATGTGGTGAAAGCGGCCGACCCCGGCCCGGCGGGCTGCCTCCAGCATCGTCTGGGTGCCGATCACGTTGGTGGCGAAGAACCGGGTCGGGTCGACCACCGCCAGGGAGTTGTGCGATTCGGCTGCAAAGTGGACGATCAGCTCGGTACCATGCCTCTCGATGGTCCGGGCGACCGTGGAGGCATCGCAGATGTCGCCCTCGACCATCTCGACCACATCCTGGACTCCGGCCAGGTTCTCCGGGTTGCCCGCATAGGTGAGGGCGTCGAATACGACGATCGAGTCGTCGGGATGGTTCTCCGACCAGTGGCGGGTGAAGTTGGACCCGATGAAGCCCGCTCCGCCGGTGATGAGGATGTTCATCGCGTCCGTTCAGCAAGTCTTGGGGTCGAAGAACGTCGGCTGAGCTGCCTGACCGGGCACGGAGGCAATGGTAGTGCCCGTGGTGCCGGTGGTCGCCAACCCAGGGGAGGCTCCGGTGGCCCCGCCCGTGGCCAACCCCGGGGGTGCTACGGAACTGTCCGATGCACCGGACCCGGGGGATGAGCCGGTGGTACTTGCGAGCGGCGAAGGACCCTGGGCGCCCACACTCGCCCCCAAGAACGCCAGGACCACCCGGCGCGCCGCAGCCGGGTCATAGCCCAAGTCGACCGACTTGTCGGGCCCGGCCACCGGATAGGTGGCAAAGGTATAGGTGGGCGAGCGCGCGAGATTCTCCGAGCTGACCTGGCTGACCAGGGAAAAGAGATCGGTGATCGAGAAGGTCGAGTCCAATGTGACGTCGTTCACCAGGGAGCCGACGAACCGGTTGCCGGTGAGAGGATTGGTCACACCAGATGCAACCGCTTTGGACCCGAGTGCCCCCAGGACGGTGCGTTGCCGCTGGGCCACCCCGAAGGAGCTGGTGGTGTCGGTGATCCAGGTGAAGCCGGATTCGTACTGATAGTCGACACTTCGAACCAGGGCAAGGGCCTGCGAGCCGTTCAGGCTCGAACATCCGCTGTGAGAGATGGAAAGGCCGCTGTAGGGATCCTGTACGGGATAGTCGAAACGCAGCTTTACCCCACCCACCTCGTTGACCATGCTCTCGATGCCGGCGTCGTCGACCCCGACGTAGTGGTTGATCGGGATGCCGAACACCTGGGTGACCGTCCCGACCAGGGCGGCCGGACCCCTCCCGAACACCGTATCCATGGTTTCGGTCACCCCGGAGATTTCCACGTCCAGTTGGGGAGGGATCGACAGCACCGACGCGGTCCCGTTGGCAAGGTTCAGGTGGAAGACCATGATGACGTTGACGTGGGAGGCCGCGCTGGCGTTCACCGGCGAGCCGCCCGCTCCCGCTCCACCCGGAGGGGGCAGCACGTCGGAGCCTACAAGGATGATGTTCTCCCCCGGGTCGATCGCAGGGTTCACCGGGACGATGGCAGGAATGGTGACCTTCTTCACCTGGGAGTAGCGGTAGTAGACGTATCCGACCGCGCCCCCGAGGAGTAACGCGACGAGCAAGACCAGAGCTAGGAAGATCTTCAGGGTCCTGCGCAGCCAGGTGGTCGTGATCCAATGGGGCTTCTTCCTCCGGTGCCTGCCGTGGACCGGCACCGGAGAGGGCGCGCCTGTCGGGGGACCTCCGGCGGGGAGAACGGCCGGTCGGGGCAGGACGATGGTGCCAGTGCCCCGGGCTGCCACGCCGCCAAGTACGGGAGGGGGGACCGCGCCAAAAGGAAGAGGATCGGCGACGCTGATTGCCCACTGCATCTCCTGGGACATCTCCTGGGCGGCCTGGACGGTGGGCGGCAGCCACCCGCCAACTTCGGGGGGCGCAGGGGAAGGCGGCGCGGATGGCGCCGCGGGCGGCGGAGGGGCAGGCGCCGCCTCGAAAGCCGGCGGGTCCGGGACTTCCTCCCAGTGCTCCGGCAGGAGCGAGATCTCGTCCACCTACCGGCTCCTAGCCGGCAGGGCGCAGGTGAACGACATCCCCCACCGCTACGGTCCGAATGCAGGCACCAACGTCGACGAGCAACCGCCCGCCATCGTCGACGTCGAGAGCGGTGCCGCCGAACGTTTCGTCATGGGTTGCGACCGACACCGGCTGCCCGATGGTGTTGCATCGCTGGCGGTACTCGCCCATCTGGCGACGACGGCCGCCGTCGGTCGCCAGGTCCCGATACCGCACGGACATCGCCCCGAGAAACGCTTCGAGGAGCGCGTCCCGGTCCCGGTCGATTCCGCCGATCCGGTTGAGTGCTGTCGCTTCCGCCAGCGCGTGGTCGGGCTGAAGGTCTTCAGGCCAGTTGACGTTGATCCCGATCCCGACGACCACTGCGGGGGGCGAGGTCGACCAGTCCGCCTCGGCCAGTATCCCCGCGAGCTTCCGGCCTGCGAGAGATCCGGCGCCGTCGCCAGCTACGAGATCGTTCGGCCATTTGATGGCGGGCCGGGAGCCGCCAGCCACTTCGCAGGCGTCCGATGCCGACAGCGCGGTAGCCGCTACGACCAGATGGAGGTCTTCGGCGGCCAGAGCCGGACGCAGCAAGAGGGAGACCAGGAGAGACGAACCCGGCGGCGCCAGCCACCTCCGGTCCAGCCTCCCCCGCCCGGCATCCTGGAAGTCAGCCACGACCACAGTCCCCTCCGGTGCCCCGGTGCGCGCCTCGTCGAGGAGGAAGCGATTGGTGGAGTCGAGTACGTCGAAGCGCCGCACATCCCAGTGGATTACCCCGTCCGCCCCCGCGTCAGAACCTGCCATGTCCCCCCTTGCTCGCATCCGGCATTGTCTCCATGCTACGGGACGCAGAGCCCGCTTTCTCCACCTGCGGCCGGTCAGCGACCGCCCTTTTCCCGAAAATCGAGGCGAACCGGGGCTGCGACGGCATGCGCGGAGCGCCTAGGCTGCTCACCGTGTTCTCGAAAGTCCTCATTGCGAACCGGGGGGAGATAGCCGCTCGCGTCATCCGAACGTGCCAGGAGATGGGAATTTCTACTGTGGCGGTGTACTCCGACCTGGACCGGGAGGCACTTCACGTCCGTATGGCCGACGAGGCCTACGCACTGGGTGGCCAGACGGCTGCAGAGAGCTACCTGAACACCGAAGCCATCCTGGATGCAATCCGCCGGAGCGGCGCCGACGCGGTCCACCCCGGGTACGGCTTTTTTGCCGAGAACGCCGATTTCGCGCGGGCGGTCGCGGACGCCGGGGCGACTTTTGTCGGTCCCCCGCCCGAGGCGGTCGAAGTAATGGGAGACAAGATCAGCTCCCGCCTGGCAGCCGAGGCAGCAGGTGTACCGGGGGTGCCAGGGCGCTCCGAACCGCTGACCGACGTGTCGGAGATCGTTGACTTCGCCACTGAGCACGGATGGCCGGTGGCGATCAAGGCGGCATATGGGGGCGGAGGCCGGGGGATGAAGGTGGTCCACTCCGCCGACGACGCTGCCGCCGCCATGGAATCGGCACAGCGGGAGGCACAGGCTTATTTCGGTCGCCCCGAGATCTACTTGGAGCGTTACCTGGGCTGGCCTCGGCACATCGAGATGCAGGTGTTCGCCGACGCCCACGGCAACGCGGTGTGGTTGGGAGAGCGAGACTGCTCCTGCCAGCGCCGCCATCAGAAGCTGATCGAGGAGAGTCCGGCCCCTGACTTCCCCGACGAGGTTCGCCAGGCAATGGGACAGGCCGCGGTGGCAGTCACCAAGGCGTGCGGGTACGTAAATGCCGGGACCGTCGAGTTCCTCTACCAGGACGGTGAGTTCTATTTCCTGGAGATGAACACCCGGCTCCAGGTCGAGCACCCGGTCACTGAACTTATCTGCGGTCGCGATCTGGTTGCCCTCCAGCTAAGGGTGGCGGCCGGTGAGCCGCTCGGTTTCGAGCAGGAGGACATCGTCCGCCGGGGATGGGCCATCGAGTGCCGCCTAAATGCCGAGGACCCGACCGGGGGCAAATTCCTCCCCTCTCCGGGTGTGATCACCCGGTTCCGCCGTGCCGACGGGTTCGGGGTGCGCACCGACGCCGGTTACGAAGCCCGCGACACGGTAAGCCAGTTCTACGACAACCTGATCGCCAAGCTGGTGGTCTGGGGCGAGGATCGTGAACAGGCCCGCCGGCGGGCCCTCCGGGCACTGGCGGAAACCCGGATCGAGGGAGTGGCCACCACCATCCCCGCCCACGTTGCCATTCTCTCATCGGACGATTTTATTGCTGCGCGACATTCTACCAAGTGGGTGGAGGAGAGGCTGGATTCGAGCCTCTTGGACCCACCGGTCGTGGCCACTCCCCCCGTTGCCGACCCCGACGCGACCTCCGCGGAGCCTCTTGCCCTGAGGGAGGTGCAGGCGGAGGTGGACGGGCGACTCTATCGGGTGAAGCTGTGGGTCCCCGACCTGGAAACCATGGCACCCCGTCCCGGCACCATGAAGAAGCCTTCCCGGCCTCACTCGGGCGGTGCCCAGCATGCCGGTTCAACCGACGGGACGGTGAGCGTCCCCATGCAGGGAACCATCATCAAGTTGCTGGTGGCCGTCGGCGACCAGGTTGAGGAGGGTCAGGGCGTCTGCGTCCTGGAGGCGATGAAGATGGAGAACACCATCGCCGCACCGGTGGCGGGCACGATCGGGGATGTCAAGGCGGGCCCCGGCGACTCGGTGGGACCGGGAGACGTTATTCTCACTATCGAATGAGGATCCTGCCGCCTCGGCGCTCTGCCGCCTTCCGACCTGCCACCGCGTGAACCGGGTCCGCAAGCTCAGCCACCACCCGGTCGCCGAACGGGCTCGGCGAACGGCCGCCGCCCGCACGCCACGCCAGCGCTGGCTGGGAATGGTCGCCATCTGTGGCGCCACGTTCATGCTCCTGGTGGACGTCACCATCGTCCAGGTGGCCCTGCCCACCATCCAGAGGGCTTTTCACGCTAGCTTCACTGACCTGCAGTGGGTCATCTCCGCCTACGCGCTGACCCTGTCTGCGTTCATCCTCACTAGCGGATCGCTGGCCGACCGGTTCGGCCGGACCCGCATCTTCGTCGCCGGAGTGGCCGTATTTACCGTGTCCTCGGTGATGTGCGGAGCCGCCACCGGTCCGGTGTTCCTCAACCTTGCCCGCGCACTTCAGGGGGTGGGGGGGGCTGCGATGTTTGCCACCTCCCTCGCTCTTATCGGCCAGGAGTTCCATGGGTCGGATCGGGCCAAGGCGATCGGTATATGGGGGGCGACCGTCGGAGGCGCGGTGGCGATCGGCCCCTTGGTGGGTGGAGCTATCACCAGCGGGCTCGGCTGGCGATGGATCTTTTTCATCAACGTCCCTGTCGGCGTCGCCACCGTCGTCATGGCGATCCGGCTCCTGCCCAATGTCGGCGATCCAGAGGCGCGCCGAGTGGACGCTGGCGGTCTGCTCACCTTCTCGGGGGTTCTTTTCCTCCTCAACTTCGCCCTGCTGCGGGGGACCGCCAAGGGCTGGTCCGACCCGCTCATCGTCGCCTGCTTCGCCGGTTCCGCCCTCCTCCTGGTCGCCTTCATCGTCGTTGAAACTCGGCAAGTTCGACCCATGTTCGATATGTCCTTGTTCCGCAATGCGGGTTTCTGTGGAGTGTCCATTGCGACCTTCGCCATCGGAATGGGGATGTTCGCCATGTACCCCTACATCACTCTCTACCTCCAGAATGACCTGGGCTACTCACCGTTCGCCGGCGGTTTGCGGATGCTTCCGTCAACCCTCCTCGCCTTCGCCGTGCCCCTCGCCACCCGCCGGTTGACCGAGAAGATCCCGGCCGGGGTGGTGCTCGGATCGTCCCTGATGCTCACCGCGGTGGGGCTGGCCACCATGGATATGCTCACAATCCACTCCGGATGGACGGCCCTCTTGGCCGGTTTGATTCTGACCGGCCTGGGGGTCGGGCTGGCCAACCCCTCCATTGCCAAGATCGGCCTTGGAGTGGTTCACCCCGCCCGTACCGGCATGGCCTCCGGTATCTCCAACACCATGAGAATCGCGGGCCTGGCAACCGGGATCGCCGCCATTGGCGCCGCCTTCCAGGACAGGATCTCTTCAGGACTGACCGCTGTCCTGCACACGGTACCTCGAGGCCTGGCCGAAGGAGTGGCTGCAGGAGGAACGCAGGCGGCGTACTCATTCGGAGGGGGACGCCCGCAGATCACCGGACCCTTCATCCATGCGGCCGGAGTGGCATTTGCCGGGGCGATGAACGAGATATTCGTGATCGGTGCGGTGATCGTTGCCGCCGGTGCACTGGCAGCGTTCGCTCTTGTCCGTGCGCGACATTTCTTCGGGGCCTCGCCGGGTGCTGGATCCGAAAGCGGTTCGCGACCCGACCCGGCCTCCTCCCCCGAACCAGAACCAGCCACATCCCGGTAGGACGTCGTTTGGCCGCTCCCTACCCGTGGGGGTCAGGCCACCGTGGGGATCAGGCCACCGTGGGGATCAGGCCAATGACTGGTTCGTTGGCGCGCTGGTAGCCCAGCCGCCGGCATGCCGCCCTCAGGTGACTGGCGCACTGGTAGCCCAGTCGCCGGCATGCCGCCCTCAGGTTGCAATTCCCACGATCGGCGCGGCAGGGGGATCGGAGCCCATCGAGCCGTAGAACGAAGCGTCACCGAAGCTGAACACGCCTCCATCGGCTGCGACCAGCCAGTAGCCCTTGCCATCACTCGTGGACGCGATGCCTACCACCGGCTTGGCCAGAGGCTTCCCGCCCATCGAGCCGTAGAACGAAGCGTCACCGAAGCTGAACACGCCTCCATCGGCTGCGACCAGCCAGTAGCCCGTGCCGCCGGCCTGGGTTGCCGATCCGGTTCCTGCCGTTGCCGATCCGGTTCCTGCCGCTGCCGGTAGCGCCGCCATGCCCACAATCGGAGCTGCCAGAGCCACCCCATCGCCCTGGGGTGACCCGAGCGCCGGAGCGTTTCCTGCCGTCTCCACCTGACCGTTTGCAGTGGCGATCCAGTAGCCCGTGCCACCCGACGGTGTTCCCGGCGCGGCTCCTGCGGCCGCTGGGAGTGCCGCCATCGCGGTGACGAAGGAATCGAGCTTCCCGTTCAATGGATAGGGTGCCGCCGCGCCCCTCCCGGCGGTGAAGCCGAACACCGATGTAGCCCAGTAGCCTTCCCCGGCCGGATCGGAGCAGAAGGCCGTAACATCGGCGGTGCTCGGCAGGGGTCCGAGGTCGGGCACCGAACCGAACGGGTAGACGCTGCCGTCCCGGGCGATCATCCAGTAGCCGGCACCCGGTGACGGCCCGATCGTTCCCGACGGGTAGGTGAACCGGGAGGTCGCCGTACCCGTTCCCATCGGATCTACCGCGGACACGACCTGGGTGCCTGCCCCGGCGGGGACCGCCACCGTCGCCGAGGTGGCCGTTGCCGAGATCACCCGCGCCCGCACATCCCCGACGTAGATCGCGGCACGCTCCAGTCCGAGACCGGTAACGGTCACCGCCGATCCCGCAGGAGCGACCGCCGGTGTCACCGAATCGACTTCGGGACAGGCGAGACCGGGAGCAAGTGGGGTGCCCCACCCAGACGCCAGGTCGTAACCCGGGCCGGCTGGATACTGCCCCCCGTGAGAACGGGTCGCGTCGTTGTTCCCTGCGGTGATGTCGGTGATCCCCGTGCCGCCGATACCCTGTTCGGACAATTGGTAGAGCGCAGGCGCCCAGTCGCCGATACGCTCGGTGCACCCGCTGACCGCATCCGCGACCAAGGCGGCCATCAGAGGCGCGGCAGCAGACGTTCCTCCTCCCGCCACCCAACCCGACGAGGTGCGAAAGACCTGCGGGCCGGCGTCGGCGGCGATGTCGGGCACTGCCCGGCAATCCGATCCGCAGGCGGCACCTCCCGGGCCAGGGGGAAGGGAGAGTCCCCGTTGCCACGCCGGCCGCGGGAACACCCCCGAATAGCCACCGCCCCCGGCGACCATCCCTGCCCACTGGGACAGGCACGGGCTCAAATCAGCAGATCCCGAACAGCTGTTCCAAACCTGCTCGGGAACCCATGCCGAAAGCGAGGACCCGCCCACCGCAGTCGCCCAGGGATCCGATGCCGGGTACATCGCCGCCAAAGAGGTAGAGCCGTCGAGGTAGCACCCTTCCGAGCCGTAATCACCCGCCGCGACGAAGACCGACTGACCTTGTGCGGCAGCCTGTTCGAGAAGTGGGTCGATCGAAGCGGTCAAGCCGGCCCCCGCTGCATCGGCTTCGCAGATCGCCACGCTCGCGGTCACCGCAATCGCCAGGTCGTCGGTGACGATCGCCTCGGCAGTGTCCACGATTCCACTCGGGGTGAGCGGACCTTCGTAGCTGATGAGGGAGGCGCCCGGCGCCTGGGTGGCGGCCTGCTCGATGTCGAGGTCGGCTTCGGTGATCGCGGTGGAATCGGTGAACCCGCCGCCGTCCACCTTCACCGTTCTCAGCGAATTGGACAGCCCGAAGCAGGAAAAGTACTGGGCGACATCGTCGGGATTGTGCGCACCGATCTCGTAGAGCCCGATGGTCTCGCCTCGCCCGTCGAGCCCTCCTGCCTGCAAACGGTCGATACCGTAGTGAGCGCCCACCTGGGTCATCAAGAACGTGGACGGTCCCTGCAACTGGGTTGCTTGAGAACACGGAGCCGACAAGGTCCCGGTTGTGCCCGGAGGTTGGGTTGTCGACGACGTAGTAGTAGTAGTAGTAGTAATGGTGGTGGTGGTGGTGGTGGCCCCGGTAGCAGTGGTGATAGCAGCGGCGGCGGCGGCGTAGGCCGCAGTGGCTGGTTCGAGAGGAAGGGCAAACGGCACCGAATCCAAGCCGGTCAACGCGACGACCTCCCCAGCGATACCGGCAGGTACACGCGGCACATCGTGAAAAGTCCGGGCGACCCTTCCCCCAGCCGTTCGCACCCGTTCGAACGATATGCCCAAGAGGCTCGCGACGCGCGCGAGCGTTCCTGATGCCTGAACGGCGGTGCCCTCGTTGCGAACGGCATCGAGGCCTCCCGACGCCAGCCATGATTCGACCATCGCCCGGGTCGACGGCGAGGGACCGAACCTATCGAGAAAATCCCCGGGCGCCATCCAGTGGTGGTACGACGGCGAACCGGCGTCGTACAGCGCACGAACCGCCTGAGCTGCACCGAGCGGGTCGCCCAACGCCAGCACCACATCCACGGTGATGAGCCCTGCGGGATCTGCCGGTCCGATCACTTTCGCTCCCCGGGGAAGAGGAAGAGCCGCCACGTGTGGCAGCAGCACCTCCGGTCCGAGCGGCAAGGACGCGGCGGGCGCCGCTGCGACCGGCCACGCCCCCGAAAGCACCGCCGAAAGCGCCGCTGCGACGACAACGCAGCGTAATGCGATGCTCACCTGTTCGGTTGGTACACCCCGAACACCCCCCGCAAGACATCAGAGACTTCGCCGAGGGTGGCGCGGCGGCGGAGCGCCTCTTTCATCGGGGGGAGAAGGTTGTCCGCGCCCCTGGCAGCCTTCTCGAGGGTCGCCAGCGCGTCGTCGATGGAGCCGCGGGTTTCCTTGAGCGTGCGCACCCTCTCGGCTTGCGCGCGCTGCAGTTCGGGGTCGATAGGGAATACCTCCGCAGGTGCTTCCACCGAATCGGCGAACTTGTTCACCCCCACGATGATCTTCTCCTCCGATTCCATCGCCTTGGTATAGGCATAAGAAGCCTGCTCGATCTCCTCTTGCATGTAACCGGCTTCGATGGCCGCCACCGCTCCGCCCATAGCGTCGATGCGCTCGATGTACTCCCAGGCCGCCGCCTCCACCTGGTCGGTGAGAGTCTCGACGAAGTAGGAACCGGCCAGAGGATCCACCGTGTCCACCACGCCCGACTCGTATCCGATGATCTGCTGGGTGCGAAGGGCGATCTTGGCTGCCCGCTCGGTGGGAAGGCCCAGCGCCTCGTCGAATCCGTTGGTATGGAGGCTCTGGGTCCCACCCAGAACCGCGGCAAGGCCCTGGAGTGTGACCCGGACGATGTTGTTCTCCGGTTGCTGCGCAGTGAGAGTGGAACCGCCGGTCTGGGTGTGGAACCGGAGCTTGGTCGAGCGTTCGTCGGTCGCACCGAAACGCTCCGTCATGATCTTCGCCCACATCCGCCGCGCCGCCCGGTACTTGGCCACCTCTTCGAAAAGATTGTTGTGGGCGTTGAAGAAGAACGAGAGCCGGGGCGCGAACTGCTCGACGGAGAGCCCTGCATCGAGCGCCGCCTGAACGTAGGCGATTCCGTTGGAGAGGGTAAAAGCAATCTCCTGCACGGCTGTAGATCCTGCTTCGCGGATGTGGTAGCCGGAAATGGAGATGGTGTTCCACTGGGGGAGGTTGGCCGCACAGTACTGGAACACGTTGGTTATGATCCGCATGGACGGGCGGGGCGGGTAAATGTAGGTCCCCCGAGCCACGTACTCCTTCAAGAGATCATTCTGAATGGTGCCGCCGATCTTGCTGGCATCGGCTCCCTGCTCCTCAGCGACCAACTGGTAGAGCAGAAGGAGAATGGAAGCGGTGGCGTTGATGGTCATCGAGGTGGTGACCTTGTCGAGCGGTATCCCGTCGAAGAGGCGACGCATGTCCTCGATCGAGTCGATGGCGACCCCCACTTTTCCAACTTCTCCGTCGGCGCGGGGATGGTCGGAGTCGTATCCCATCTGGGTGGGAAGATCAAAGGCGCACGACAGCCCGGTCTGGCCGTTCTCCAAGAGGAACTTGAATCGCTGGTTGGTGGCCTCGGCCGTTCCGAACCCGGCGTACTGGCGCATGGTCCACAGACGCTGGCGGTACATCGAAGCGTGGACCCCGCGGGTGTAGGGGTACCCACCAGGCTCTCCAAGGCTCATGGCCGGGTCCCAACCCGCCAGGTCGGCGGGCAGGTAGGCAGGGCGGATCTCGATACCCGAGTCGGTCAGTCGTGCGTCGGACGGCATGGCAACCTAGGTTAGAGCCTGCACTCGAGCAGGCGCCGGGGCCGGGTCAGCGGCTGGTATGAGGCAGGCAGTACTCGTCGTACTCGGCGATGACGATCTCGCCCGCATGAGGGCCGCAGGTGGGGCACTCCGGGTCGCGGTGGACCTTGAAGGTCCGCCATGTCTGCTCCAAGGAGTCGTAGGCCATGAGTCTCCCGACCAGGGAATCGCCCAGCCCGAGCAACAGCTTGATCGCCTCCATGGCCTGCATCGACCCGATGATTCCGCAGAGCACTCCCAGTACTCCGGCTTCGGCGCAGGAGGGTGCCAACTCGGCGGGAGGCGGCTCGGGGATCATGCACCGGTAGCAGGGTCCCTCGTAGGGCGAGAAGACGGTCACCTGCCCCTCGAAGCGGAAGATTGACCCGTGCACCACTGGGATCGCCTTGACCAACGAGGCGTCGTTGACGAGGTAGCGGGTCGGGAAGTTATCGGTGCCGTCCACGATGACGTCGTACCCGTCGATGATGTCAAGAATGTTGTCAGCGCCCAGGCGGGTGTCGTAGGTCACCACGTTCACGTCCGGATTCATCAAGGTGATGGTCTTCTTGGCCGAATCGACCTTGGGCTCGCCTATCCGGTCCAGGTTGTGCAGCACCTGGCGCTGGAGATTGGAGGCGTCGACAACATCCATGTCGATGATGCCGAGCGTCCCTACGCCGGCAGCAGCCAGGTAGAGCGCGGCCGGGGAGCCGAGCCCGCCCGCCCCGAGCAGGAGCACCTTGGAGTCGAGCAGCTTCATCTGCCCCTCCTCCCCCACCTCGGGGAGGAGAAGGTGGCGGTGGTACCGGTTGCGCTGCTCGGGAGTGAGGGCGGCGGGAGTGCTCCAGGCGCGCCCCTCGTCCTTCCACCGGTTGAACCCACCGAGCATCGAGACCACGTCGGTGTAGCCCAGCTCGGTCAACGTCTTGGCTGCGAAGGCGGAGCGGACTCCTCCGGCGCAATAGGCGACGATCGGGGCGCTCTTGTCGGAGATGCGCGCCTCCACCGAGATTTCCAAACGTCCCCGGGGGATGTGCACTGCGCCGGGTAGCGCGCCCTGCTCGTACTCGTCTGACTCGCGCACGTCGAGAAAGACTGCCGTGCCGGTCCGGCGTTCGGCCTCGGCGGTGTCCACCTCGGTGATCGACGCCTTGGTAGCGGTGAGGATGTCTCGAAAGCTCGCCATCTGAAGTCCCTTTTGCTCTGGTGATGGGATTGCCGGCGGCACCGGCTCTCGGTGTGTGTTGAATAACCGTCTCCCGACCGGTCATTTCTTAAAACCCTACCATTTAGGTCAACATTCCCGCCAGGGGTAGTCCAGCGGTTTGTGTGCCGATCTGCTGCAGGTCGGCACCCTCCAGCGGTAGGTTCCCACGGTGGATTTCGATGCCGTCCTCGCTCGCCGGAAGATGGTCCGCAACTTTTCCGACACGCCAGTTCCGCCAAACATTCTGGAAAAAGTGCTGGTCGCTGCCTTGAAGGCCCCCTCTGCAGGCTTCACCCAGGGCGTTGACCTTCTGGTCCTCGTTCACCCCGATCAGCTGGCTCGTTACTGGGAGGCGACCACCACCCCTGAGTGGAACGCCGCGACCCGCCGTGCGGGGATGATGCGTGCACCGGTGATCGTCCTTCCCCTCTGCAACCCCGCTGCCTACGCCGATCGGTACGGCGAGCCCGACAAGACTGGGTCTGGGCTGGACCGGATCGAGAGCTGGCCGGTCCCCTACTGGTGGGTGGATGCTGCCTTTGCCACCATGAACATCCTGCTGGCAGCAGTGGACAACGGACTTGCCGCCGGATTCCTGGGAATGTTCCGGGGGGAAGACGAGGTACTGACATCCTTCGGCGTCCCTAGCGGGTACCGGGCGCTGGGAGCTGTGCTCCTCGGGCAGCCGGCCGAGCCGGACCCCGCCTCAGCTTCCCTCGGGCGGGGCCGGCGCCCACCGGATGAGGTCATCCACCGGGGGTCCTGGTAGGGGGAGCCGGCACCGGTTCGGAGAGGCCATCTACGACGGCCGCCGGCGACAATCGGGCCAACCCGGCTTCGGCTTCGCGGCGCGCCTCCTCGTGGGGATCGTGGAGGTGGCGGATAAACACCTCGCGGATCTCCTCGCCTTCGTCGTCGAGAATCTGGCCGAGTCCGAATAATGCCCAGTTCCGGACCTCCCCCGCTGGATCGTCCCCCAGGGTCACCAGTGCAGACACCGCACGGGCACGGATCGGCGATCCCGGATCGGGATCGGCAGCGGCCATGGGCGCCAGCGCGTAGGCAACAGCCTGCCGAACCTCCTCGGACGGGTGTCCGCAGTGTGCCACGACCGCCTCGCAGCTCAGGGGAACCGCATGATTCCCCAAGCCGATCAAGGCGGCCGACAGGAGAACCGGATCGTCGGACTCACCGCACACCTTCACCAGATCGGACACCACCTGGAGACGGCTGCGTTCGGTGAAGGAAGGGTCCTCGATGCTCTGGAAAGTGGCGTCCTCCAGTCCGAACCGGGCACCAATGTCGGCTCCGAGGAGCGTCCGGCGAGCGTGCCCGGAAGCGAGCAGCTCGCGTGTCGCCTCGAACACGCGCGGATTGGACCGCCGGGCCAGCTCGCCGATCGCCTCCCACCGGAGCGGGCTCTCGCGGTCGACCTCGCGGAGGGCGAATTCGACCAGTTCGACGACGGACATTCTATTTGGTTCGATAACTGCAGGGTATCAATCAGTTCCGGCGATTGTCCTTCCAAGCGGCCCCTTTGTCGACGTCGATGTCGCGAGGAAGGCCAAGGATGCGTTCGGCTATCTGGTTGCGCAGGATCTCGGACGTCCCGCCCTCGATGGTATTGGCCCGTGCTCTGAGAAACGCTTGTGCGCGGTTCTGCGCGAGGTCGTTCCCGGGGAGCCACGCGATCCCGCCCATCCCGGCGGAATCCACCGCAAAAGTGGACCTCCTCTGGTTGTACTCGGCATTGAATACCTTGTTGACCCCTCCCTCGGCACCGGGCGTCTCTCCCCGGAGTCGAGCGGAATTGGCCCGAAAAGTAGTGATCTCCTTGCACTCCTGCTCGATGTAGAGCTGAGCGATCGCCTGGCGCGCCACCGGATCTGACCGGTCGGAGAGCCCGTCCAGGAAGGTCGCCCAGGGGTCCTTGCGGGAACCGCCGGTGATGGAAGTGACGTCGAGGGAGACGCCCGACAGCGCCACCCTCTCGTTCATCAGTGTGGTCCGGGCGCAGCGCCACCCGTCGCCAACCGCCCCCACTCGCCGTTCGTCGGGAATGCGTACGTCGGTGAGGTACACCTCATTGAACTCGGAGCTTCCGGTCATCTGGCGCAGGGGGCGCACTTGAACACCCGGGCTCTTCATATCGAGGATGAAGTAGGTGAGCCCGTCGTGCTTGGGAACCTCGGGATCGGTGCGGGCGAGCAGCATTCCGTAGTTGGCGAATTGAGCGAGTGTGGTCCACACTTTCTGCCCGTTCACCACCCACTCGTCGCCGTCTGCCACCGCCCGGGTCGACAACGAGGAAAGGTCCGACCCCGAACCAGGCTCCGAGAAGAGCTGGCACCAGATCTCCTCGCCGGTCAATATCTTGGAGAGATAGCGCGACTTCTGTTCATCGCTGCCGTGATCGATCAGGGTAGGCCCGGCCAGGCCAACGCCGAGAAGGTTGACCCCGAACAGGGGAAGCCGATAGCGCCCCAACTCCTCGCGGATCGTCTGGACCATCCATGACTCGCCAGAGAGCCCGCCATACTCGCGCGGCCACAGCGGCGCCCCGTACCCGCTTCCCCCGATCACTCGCATCCACCCCATGAAGTCGAAGCCGGCGGATATCTCGGCAAACGATTTGTCGTCGCCCGACTCGATGGACTCCGTCCATCCGGGCTTCAACTGTGTTCTGAGCCACGAGCGAAAGTCGTTGCGGAAAACGGCCATTGCTGGTGTGTCATCAAGCTGCCATTTCACAGGGAGCCCCCTTTTCTCAGTGGGTCGGACAGAGGAGAAGCGAAGGATTGGAGCGGAGGTTCCGATGGGGTGGAAGGCGGATCGCCCTCTCCGATGCAGGGAGGTGCACAGCACTGGCCCCCCGACGTGTCGAAGGGCGGCGAGGAGGAGATCGGATCGAACAGCACGCCTGGATTGAGGATCCCGGCCGGATCGAGACGTGCTTTGGCCGAGGCCATCACCCCTGCAAAGAGGTCCGGCCGCTGCCGGTCGTACCACGGGCGATGGTCGCGACCGACCGCGTGGTGGTGGGTGATCGTTCCCCCGTTGGCAAGGATCGCCTCGCTGGCGGCTGCCTTGATCTCTTTCCATTGGGCGATCTGGGACCCATGGGAGGAGGGCGCGATCACCGTGAAGTAGGGCGCCGGACCGTCTGGATAGACGTGAGTGAAGCGGCAGGTCACCCTGCCTCCACCGCACACCCGCTCCAGTGTGCGCCGCACCTCGCCGGTCACCGCGGCATGGAGAGCGTCGAAGCGGTCCCAGGTGACCGCCGTTTCAAACGTCTCGGCAATGCACCCGGCGCTTATCAACGCGTCGCGCCAGTACGGAGCAGCCATGAACGACGTCCTCCACGTCCCGGCGAATCCCTGGGTGGACGAATGCTTCACTCCCTCGGGGACTCGGCCCCCAGCGTCGCGGCAAATCTCCACGGCACGTTCCATCCAGGCATCGACGGGATGGTCGGCCGACTCGAATCCGACCACCAGCAGCGTCGTGTTGTCCGCCACGCCTGCCGCTGTGGCCGCCTCGCCGGCGTCCAGCAATCGACAGTTGGAAGGAAACAAGCCCGACTGTGCCATTCCCCTGGCGGCCACGACTCCCTGAGCGAACCCGGCAAAGTGAGCGACGGCCGATGTCGTGAAGCGGGGACGGTCCTGCAGCCGCATCCAGGCCTGGGTGATCACCCCCAACGTTCCCTCCGAACCCAGGAAGAGCCGATCGGGCGAAGGCCCCGCGCCCGATCCGGGAAGGCGTCGGGTCTCGACGACCCCGGCAGGAGCGATCACCCGCAACGATTCCACGAAGTCGTCGATGTGCGTGTAGTTGGTGGCGAAATGGCCACCAGCTCGTGTTGCGATCCATCCGCCCAGGGTGGAGTGCTCGAAGGACTGGGGGAAATGGCGAAGGGTGTAGCCGTGAGGACGCAGCGCATCCTCGATATCCGGACCGAATGCTCCTGCGCCGATACAGGCGGAACGAGACGTCCCGTCGATCTCGACCACCCCATCGAGGCGGGAGAGGTCCAGCGACACCACTGCAGGAAACCCATCGTCCACCTCGCAACTCACTCCACCCACAACACTGGAGCCTCCCCCGAAGGGAACCACCGCTACGCCGTGGTCCCCGCACCAATCCAGCACGGCGCTCACCTCGCACTCGTCGCGGGGGAAGACGACCAGGTCGGGTGGGCGGGAAAAGTCCCCATGGAATGCCCGGACCACGTCGACGAAGCTCTTGCCGTGGGTGTGGGAGGCCCGATGATACAGGTCGGTGCTTGCGATCGGGCTCAGGGAAGGAGGCATGCTCACCCGGGGCGCCGGGAGGTCGATCGAACCGAGCGCCGGTGGTTCTCGCACCTGGAGGTCCGCCGCCCTCGAACCAGGCACGCCGAAAAGGGAACCGAGACCGGAAGCGAGCGCCTGGCGCTGTGCGAGGTCGATCGCCTGATCTTCGAATCCCCACCCCCACCAGGAGCGCCGCCGGGACGGAGCCATCACGACCCCCAGGGGAGACCAGCAGCGCCATCGGTCAGCGAGGTCACTTCAGGGATGCTACTTGACCAGTCGGTCAAGTTTGCAAGCACAGCTCGGATTTGGCGTGGTAGCATGCAGGGGTTGCGCCCTCCACGAGCGCTCGGGGGCATAGGCGGGCCCCTGACTCGGAACCCACCGCACCCATGCGACGACTGCCGCTGCACTCCTCCCGCCGACACAGCGTGTCGGGTGCCGCCCTGGCAGGAGTGGCCTTTTGGGCGATGGTAGGACCGGTGGGGGCTACGACTCGCCATCCGGTCAACGGCGCTCCCCTCCATCCGACCACCTCCGAGGAGGACCTAGCCCGGATCGCCCCTGCGATCGCACTGGTCCAGACGTCTTTTACCGCCCAGCTCTCGGTTCCCGCCCCTCAACTCGATCAAGGAGCCCTCACCTCGCTGGAGTCGTCCCTGGCCCAGCAAGTCGCAAGCGGCCAGGTGGGAAGCGACCAGGTAAGCATCCAGCAGGCCCTGGTGAGCGCGATCGACGGGTCACCCCTTACCTATCTCAAGCCGACACCCCAGACCGAGACCACCGATGTCCAGGCGGTCGAGTTCGGGACGGCCTGGGAGGTCGGCCCGGACGGCTGGCTGGTCACCCCCGCCCACGTCGTCGAGCCGTCGAAGACAGTGCTCGGGGGTGCGTTCGCCCTCGAGGGGCTGGAGAACCTGGCCCGTCAGGATACACAGGCTCTCGCAGCCAACCAGGGCGGCGCGTTGAGCGGTGTCGCACTTGCGACGTTGACCGATGCGGCGACCAAGTACAACTCCCACTATGTCACGGTGGGCAAGACCTCCTCCCAGATCACCGTCCAGTGGGGACGTGGATCGGTAGGACTCGCCTTCGGCCGCCCGGGTCGGACTGCCCGGCTTGTGGCCATCCAGCCCTCCTCGCGTTCGGCAGGGACGGTTTCCGACGGCCTCGCCCTGCTCCAGGTCGCCGGCGTCCACGGAATGCCGACCGTGGACCTCACTGCCCGCTCGGAGGGATCTGGCAAGACGGTTTCAGCTGTGGTCGTCGGTTATCAGCTGGGAGAGGACTTCGCGAGCGGGAAGTCGGTTCAGACGGTGGCGCCCACCCCGGCACCAACCCGTATCCGGATGCCGGCGGCAGCCCGGAAGCACACGGGTTCCACTCCGACCACGGAGACCTCGCAGCACACGGGTTCCACTCCGACCACGGAGACCTCGCAGCACACGGGTTCCACTCCGACCACGGAGACCTCGCAGCACACGGGTTCCCGGCAAGTTGCCACCGACCAGGCATTGGTGATGTCCGCACTCTCTCCGGCTTCAGCAGGAAGTGCGGTCGCCGGTCCGGACGGCCAGTGGGTGGCGATGGTGGTCGCTCCGTCGGGAGGCCGGTACGGAACGGGGCGCAATTTCTCGTATGCGGCCCCGATCTCCACGGTCGCCCGCTTCGTAGCCCGGAATCACCTGCCGGCGACCACTTCGTCCTCCAATGAAATCTACTCCCGAGCGCTCGACGCATGGTTCGCCCGGCACTATTCACAGGCTCTCCCCCTCTTCGAGCAAATCCAGGCGACCGCCACCGGCGATCCCTACGCCCCCCGTTATGCAGCAGCATCCCGAGCGCTAATCGCAGCAGGACAGGATCGCACCCCGATGTCTCCATGGACGACTGCCTTGATCGTGATCGTGGGCGCCATCCTCCTTCGCCTCGTCGTCTTCCCGATGGTGCGCTATACCCGGCGCGGACACCGGCATGCACGCCAGAAGCCCCGCTGGACCGACCACCCGTCGGTGATTCCTCCTGCCAGCCGGGACGAGCGCGCATTCCCCACTGCCGGCTACAAGGTCCCCGGCGAGTCTTGGGACGCCCTGGTGAGCGAGCTTGCCGAGTCCGAGCCGACTGCCGAATCCGAGCCGACTGCCGAATCCGAGCCGACTGCCGGTGATTCTGCCGACTCCGAGCCGACTGCCGGTGATTCTGCCGACTCCGAGCCGACTGCCGGTGATTCTGCCGACTCCGAGCCGACTGCCGGTGATTCTGCCGAATCCGAGCCGACCGCGGAGTCGACGGAGGAGGCAGACCACGCCCAGGTCGCCGACTCCCTGGCGAGAGCCGGGTGGAACCGCCAGCGCGCCAACTGACGCTCGACGGCGGGCAATTCCTCGCCCATCCGGATCAGGCTGAGGGCGAGAGACCTGGCTCGCTGGCGCATCACCTCGATCACCGGCCTCACCTCTCCGCTCTCGACGGCCAGGCGGTGACGGTGACGGAGGTCTTCGGGAAGCCGGCCCACTTGGGTTGCACACAAGGTGGGGGCCTTTCGCCGCACTTCGATGAGCCGCGGCAGGCCCGCTCCAGAATCCCTCTCCCCCCACCCGTCGGCGTGAGCCTCCGGCGCGCCCAGCGCGCCCGGGCCGCAGTCTCCCGCCCCCAGATCGGGGCGACGGCGCCGGGCGCGATCAACCGGAACGGGCGGCACCCGCGCCATCCCGAAGGATACGCACCGCCGCACAGCCCGGGAAAAGGAACTGTCGCCACGTCCCCCGCAGCTCACCCCCATCCACCGCGCCCACTCGGCCGCGTCGAAGGTGAAACCCTCGGGCTCGGCTTCGAGATGGCTTGCAACTCGGCGGAGGAACCAGGTCGCTGAGGGCCCGAGAATCCCCAGCCAGTAGGTCTCGACATACCCAGAGCGGGGATCATGTCCGGCCGCGTCCAGGTACAGATCGGGCCAGGGGCGCACGGTCACGTCGAGATCAGGGAGGAGCTGGTGAGCAGCCTCGCCTCCCGACTGGGCCTGTTGCGGCGACCGGTTTCCTCCGTTGCGTGCTAGATCGAGAACGTTGGACATGGAAAGATAATAAAACGGAATGAAATAGGCTGTCAAGTAGTAAACAGCATCATAGAAAGTACCCACCTTTGCCAAGTACTCTTTGCACGTGCAGCGATGGGAGTACCGGGTGGTCCCATGGCCGACCGAGCCAGCACGGGTGGCCGGTCTCGACGTCGATGATTACGCCGACGCCCTGGCGACCATGCTCCGTAGACTCGGGGAGGACGGCTTCGAGCTGGTCCAAGCGATCGACCGTCCGGTCGAGCTGGGAGGAATCCTTGCCCAGACTTACCTAGTCCTGCGGCGCAAGGGTCCGAGCGGCGAGGCCGACTACCGGCGCCCCGACCGCGACTATCTCAGCGGGGAGTTGTAGCCCGCATTCGCCCTGCAGATCTTTGCCAGGTCTCCAGCAACTCCACCAAGAGGCGCACGCCGAAGCCGGTGCCGCCTTTTCGGATATAGCTTTCGTCGGTAGACGAGCGGGCGGGACCTGCTATGTCCAGATGTACCCAGGGCCCTGAGCCGGCGAACTCCTTGAGGAAAAGGCCCGCGGTGAGACTCCCGGCAAGCCCCCCGGAAGCGCCGATGTTCTTGATGTCAGCGATGTCGGAGTCAATGTGCTTGCGGTACTCCCCCGGCAGGGGCATCCGCCACACCAATTCGCCCGAACGCCGGGAGGCCGATTCCACCGCTCCCAGCAACGTGTCGCCCGTGCCCATCAGCCCGGCGATCCGGTCACCCAGCGCAATGGTGCATGCGCCGGTCAAGGTGGCCAGATCAACAATCGCCTGGGGCGACGACTCAGCAGCGAGAGACAGTGCGTCGGCCAGGATGAGACGTCCCTCGGCGTCGGTGTTGAGTACCTCGACGGTGGTGCCGTTGCGGGGGATCACTACATCGCCCGGCTTGATCGCCCGGCCTCCAGGCATGTTCTCCACCAGTGGAACGTACCCGACCAGAGGAGTGTTCACCGCGAGTCCCGCACACGCGGCCATACCCGCCACCACCGCTGCCGCCCCGCTCATGTCGGTCTTCATGGTCTCCATGCCACTCGCGGTCTTGAGCGAGAGGCCGCCCGAATCGAAGCAAACGCCCTTCCCCACCAGGGCCACCGGTGCTGGCTTTGTGCGGCCTGCCCCGCGGTAGGAGAGCCGCAGGAAGCGGGGAGGCTGCACCGATCCTGCACTGACCCCGAGCACTCCACCAAGGTGCTCCATCGCAATACGATCTTCATCCCACACCTCGACCTCGATGCCTGTAGCCTCCATGAGGTCGGCCGCCTTCTCGGCGAAGGCCACCGGGGGCAGCGACCCCGCCGGCTCGTTGACCATGTCCCGGGCCCATCCGACCGCGCTGGCGATGGTGCCGGCACGGTCGATCCCGGCGGCGAGTGGCAAGGAGGGCGCTCCCACCAGGGTGAGCCGCTCCACCTTCGGCCGCGTGTCGCTTCCGTTCGGGGTGGCAGTCTTGCCGAGTGAGCGCGACCCGCTCTTGTAGGTGCGAAATTCGTAGGCGGCGAGTGCCACCCCTTCCGCCACTGCCTGGGCAGATCCCGCCGCGTCGAGCGAGCCGCGTGCCAGCCCAGACATCACAATCGCCACACGATTCACGCGAGCGGAACGGGCGAGGGCGGCTCCCGCCTTGCGCAACACCTCAGCGTCGAGCGAGCCCTGCTCGCCGAGACCGAGCGCGACGAGCACTCTGCCGGAACCTGCGGGGAGCGCCTGTGCCTCACCGGGCTTTGCAGTGAAGCCCCGTGCCTCCAGAAATGCCAGGTCCGGCTTCGGGTGTGCGGCGGAACGGCTCGCCGTACTCATCCCCCGAGCGGTCCGGAAGACGCCGACGCCAACGGCAGCGGTGCCACGCGGCACCGAGGTGGCGACGTCGAATGACGTAGCGATTCCCATTTACCCTCCTCAGCGGTCCTTGCTCAACAGGTGCTCACCCTCCTGCCATCGCGCCATCGTCCACACCAGGTCGGACAGGCGGTTCAAGTAGGACACCACGTTCGAGCCGTCGGCCGCCACCTCGACGACCCTCCTCTCGGCGCGGCGTACCGCGGTGCGCGCCAGGTCAAGCAGCGCCGAAACGCGATCTTGACCGGGAACCACGAACTGGTCGGGCATGGTGAATCTCTCGTCCAAAGCATCGATCCGGTGCTCGAGGGCTACAACCATCTCCGCCGTCACCAGCGTCGTGCCGGCAACCAGTTTGGACCGGTTCTCCTTTGCGGTGGCCACCTCGGCCATCAGCACCCACAAGTCCCGCTCGAGGTCGATCAGCAACCCGTCCAGCTCCGAACCCTTCTCGGCTTCCGCCCGGGCAGCTCCTAGCGCCGCCTGGGCCTCGTCGACCGCACCGTTCGCCTCGATGACTGCCGAGTCCTTGGACACCCGGCCGCCGTACAAGAGACCGGTGGTGCCGCTGTCCCCCTTTTTCGTATAGACCTTCATCGCTGGTGGGCCTGCACGGAGCCAATCTAGCTGGCTGCCGCATGAGGACCGGGGCGGTGAGGAGAACTGGTTGCGGGACAGAGACGTCTGTCGGGTGGCCTAACCTGTACCGATGGAGAGCACCTATCTGTCTGCGGTGGCATCGCGGGTGGTCGTCTTCGACGGCGCAACCGGCACCAACCTCCAGATGCTCGGCCTCGGGCCCGACGACTTCGGCGGTCCCCACCTCGAAGGCTGCAACGAAGTGCTGGTATCCACCCGGCCCGACGCCATTCGCCAGCTTCACGCATCCTTCCTCGAGGTGGGTGTGGACGTCGTGGAGACCGACAGCTTCGGATCCATCCCCACCGTCCTCGCCGAGTACGGCATCGCCGATCGCGCCCATGAGCTCAATGCGATCGCTGCCCGTCTCGCCCGCGAGGTTGCCTCCGACTTCGCCACCAGCGGCCGCCCCCGCTGGGTGGCCGGCTCTATGGGACCGGGCACCAAGTTGCCCTCGCTCGGCCAGATCAGCTTCGACGAGTTGCGCGACGCCTACGAGGTGCAGTCCGCGGGATTGATCGAGGGCGGCGTCGACCTTCTCCTCATCGAGACCTGTTACGACCTCCTCCAGGTGAAGGCGGCGATGATCGGTGCCCGGCGCGCCCTCCGCCATGCCGGGCGGGAGCTCCCTATCCAGGTACAGGTGACCGTCGAGCTCACCGGCCGGATGCTGCTGGGAACCGAGATCGGTGCCGCGTTGTGCGCCATCGACGCGATGCACCCCGATGTGATCGGGATGAATTGCGCCACCGGTCCTACCGAGATGACCGAACACCTGCGCCACCTTTCCCGCCACGCCAGGGTGCCGCTCTCCGCCCTCCCTAATGCCGGCCTTCCCTCGGTTGTGGACGGAGCGATGCACTACGACCTCACACCAGATGGGCTGGCGACCGCCCATGCCCAGTTCGTCACCGAACTCGGGGTATCGGTGATCGGAGGATGCTGCGGGACCACTCCCGCGCACCTGGCAGCGGTGGTGGAACGATGCGCGGCGCTTACCCCGGCTGCCCGCCGGAACCAGTTCGAGCCGGGAGCATCGTCTATCTACACCCAAGTGCCCTTTTCTCAGGAAACTTCGTTCCTCGCAATAGGCGAACGGACCAACGCCAACGGTTCAAGGAGGTTTCGCGAGGCGATGCTGTCGGGCGACTGGGATACCTGCCTGGCAATGGGTACCGAGCAGGTCAAGGAAGGTGCTCATCTGATCGACGTCTGCGTCGACTACACCGGCGCAGACGGAGTGGCCGACATGCACGAAATCGCCAGCCGCTTCGGAACC
>JAKAWH010000009.1 GCA_021817065.1 Actinomycetes bacterium | reverse complement strand
CCATCCGGGCGGACTCCTACGACCGGACCTCTTTCGTCCCGGGGGTGCTCGCCGCCGTCCGGCGAGTGTCCGAGCTACGGGGACTGAGCGTCGGGCTGGAGGCGGTGCTCGGGATCTGACGGCGCAGGAGGTGGCCCCGAGCGCTGCAGCTCGCCGGGCCCGGGGAGCAGGTCGAGCCCGACCGCCTGGACGTCGCCGGCCACTTCGGGAGGAATCTCCCCCTCCAGGAGCGCTGCCGCGTGGCCTGCCTGGCAGGCCAGGGCGTCGAACACCGCCGACCACTCCTCGGCGGTGAAGAGCCGTACCCGGATCCGTACCTGGTATGGGGTGCGGCGGGACCCCTGCACCGGGGCGCTCACCTCCCCGGCACTCACATCGATGTCGCCCACCGCCCCCTGGCGGGCATAGGTCTTGCCACGAGGCAACCGGTTGGGGTCCAGGCGGGCCCGGCCCTCCAGGGCGCCCACCCACTCCCTGCCCCACCAGGTGGAGCCAAAAGGGCTTCGCCCGGTGCGCTTGGGTCCTGGTCCGGGACGGCGCGGCTTCTTCTTCGGCCAGTACCCGCCGTAGTCGTAGTCCCGTGGCGTCATGGGGACCCGGCCCTCCCTGCGAGCCCCTCTCCCTCCATCCGAGCGTGGTCTCGGTGCAACTCGCTCACGAAGACCCCAGGGCTACCAGGTCGGCCAGTTGATCGTTGGTCATATCGGCGATCCATGCCTCGCCCTCACCCACCACCTTCTCGGCCAGGTCCCGCTTGGACTCGAGAAGTTTCGCGATGCGATCCTCCATGGTCCCCTCGGCGATCAGGCGGTGCACCTGCACCGGGTGGTCCTGGCCGATCCGGTGGGCACGGTCGGTTGCCTGGTCCTCCACCGCAGGGTTCCACCAGCGGTCGTAGTGGATCACGTGGGTGGCTCGGGTGAGGTTGAGCCCCACCCCGCCCGCCTTGAGCGAGAGCAGGAAGACCGGCGCACGCCCCGCCTGGAAAGCGGCGACCATCTCTTCCCGGCGCTTCACCGGGACCTTGCCGTGGAGAAAGATCGTAGGAACGCCGAGCTGGGAGAGGCGGGTCTCCAGCAATGAGCACATCTCGACGTACTGGGAGAAGACCAGCACCGACTCACCCTCCGACACGATCACGTCGATCAGCTCCTCGAAGGCGGCCAGCTTGCCCGAGCGCCCCTTGATCGGGCCGGACTGGTGCAGGTAGTTGGCCGGGTGGTTGCAGATCTGCTTCAGGACGGTGAGCATGCGGAGTACCAGGCCCATCCGCTCGATGCCCTTCTTACCCTCGATGGCCTCGAGTGCCTCCCGAACCTCGGCCTCGTAGAGGGTGACCTGCTCGGCGGTGAGGCCGACCGGTAGATCGGTGACAATGCGGGGCGGAAGATCGGGTGCCACCGCCGGGTCGGTCTTCTTCCGACGTAGGAGAAAAGGGCGCACCGTGCGATTCAGCCTCTCGGTAACCGCAGGATCCCGGTGCCGCTCGACCGGGGTGGCGATGGTCTTCTGGAACCGCTGCAGGGGCCCGAGCAGGCCGGGAGTGGTCCAGTCGAGGATGGACCACAGCTCCGACAGCCGGTTCTCCACCGGGGTGCCGGTCAAGGCCACCCGCAGCGACTTGGAGTCGGAAGCGATGGTGCGCAAAGCCTTGGCGGTCTCGGAGTGAGGGTTCTTGGCATGCTGGGCCTCGTCGGCCACCACCAGCGAGAACCCCGCCTCGCCGAGCAGCTCCTGGTCCCGGCGAGCCACCCCGTAGGAGGTGATCACCACCTCTCCTGGCGCGATATTCTCCAGATCCCTCCCGGGCCCGTAGTAGCGGCGGAATGGGGTGGAGGGAGCGAAGCGGGCCACCTCGCGGGACCAGTTGCCCAGCAGGGAGGTGGGACAGATGATCAAGGTGCTGGCGCCAACCGCGTGGTTCACCTCCCCCATCGCCCGCTCGACCATCGCACAACGATGTAGGTGCAGCCCGATCACCTGGACGGTCTTGCCGAGCCCCATGTCGTCGGCCAGGCAGCCCCCCAGGCCCAGCTCGCACATGGTGTGCAGCCAGTTGACCCCCCGCTCCTGGTAGTGGCGCAGCTCCCCGGCAAGACCCGGTGGAGGACCGAGCTGGGAGGTTCCCCCCTCCCCGATCGAACGCAACCTCTCGACGAACGATGCGATCTCCCCCTCGGCGACCACTGCCATGCTGGTTCCGTCGACGGTCATCTCCCCGGCAAGCAGGGCTGCCAGGGCCTCCATCGCCGACTGTTCCCGTGTCGTGCCGGCCCGGGCGAGCAGGGCGGGGTCGAGCGCCACCCACTTGCCCCGGATGCGCACCAACGACCTCTTGGCCTCGGCGAGCTGGTCCAGCTCTTCCTCGGTGAGCGCTTCGCCCCCCAGGGCGAGCTGCCAGCGGAACTTGACCAGCTCCCGCAGGGAGAAGCCGGCCGTACCGTCGACCTTCGGAGGCGCGATCGCCTTGGCTTGGAGAGTGAGTCCGTGGAGGAGGAGGCTGGAGGGCCAGAGAACCTCGATGCCCGCTGCTGCCAGAGCGTCGGCCGCCCCACCGGTGAGGAGGTCCTCCACCTCGTCGTCGCTCAAAGGAAGCCGGGATGGGGTGGCCTGGGCCAGGAGCGGCGACAACGGTGGCCACGCCCGGGCTCCCCGGCGCAGGCCGAGTAAAAGCTCGGTCTCGGCATCATCGCCCATCCTGGCCAGCACCGCCGCAGGCAGGCGGAAAAGCTCCGCTGCCGACACCACAAGGGACGGGTCGGCCACCGAGGAAACCTGGACCACTCCCACCGGGCCGTCGAGCTCGCCATCGCCGTCGAGCACGGGCCATTCCTCGTCCGCCGCCGTCTCATCGGGAGCCGCTCCGTGGAGGGCGATCCTGAGGCCCACCTTCACTCCCCCCTCCATACCCGCACCGGTCTCGGCCAGCCAGCCGGCCAGCTCCCGCGCGTCGTGGGTGTCCCTCCCGGCAAAGAGCTGCCCCCCGGCCACCGCCTCGGCTGCCGGAGTCCGCACCAGTGTGTCGGCCAGGGCGTCCCACAGCGCCCGCACCGCCGGGACAGGCGACGTCACCCGTAGCGGCGAGCCGTCCCCGACCGGGACGCAGCAGGCAGACGGCGGCATCGCCGCAGCGATCTCCTCGATCAGGCGGTGGTCGGCAGGGTCGAACGGGCCAGCCCGCCAGGCGTCATGGCCCTCTGGAGTGACCGCCGGGAAAAGCCTTCCCCGGGCCAGGAAGGCGAGCCCCGCCTGGAGGGCGACCCTCCAGGCCGCAGTGCTGGCGCTGCCGACACCGTCCCCGCCAAGCAGGTAGTCCAACCCTTCGGCAACGCTCAGGTACCGGGCGGGAACCCATCGTGAGCGGATCGATCGTCCCACCGGCCAGGCGATCTCCAATTCCCACCCGGCGCCACCGCTGGACTCGCCGCCGGTCTCGTCGCCGGACATGCTTCCGGCTTCGCCACCGGGCGGCACGAACAGGGCGAACTCCCCGTTTCGAGGCGGGTCGGCCGGGGTGAACACCATCTCGGCCCGGGGGGCTTCCTGCAGCAGATGGATTCCGAGCTCTGCTTCATCTGCTTCCAGGTCCTCGAGGTATTCGGTAGGGAGAACCGCGGCCATCGAGGGTGGAGCCTAGCTACCTCAGATGCCGGCCGGGGCGAGTTCCGAGAAGGCCGGCAGATACAGTCGGCCAGATGGAAAACGGGCCGGGAACAATCGCCTGCACTTATTGCGGAGGCCGCCACAGCCGCGCCGCTGCTGTCCGGGCTTGCTGGGAGCGCTCGGAGCTGCCGAGGAGCGCGTCTCGAGGAGAGTCAAGCCCTTTTCATGCAGAAACGGAAACGACTGCGAGGGACTCGGGCCGTTGCCTGACTGTGATCAAGCGTGATCACAGTCAGGCAGCCTCGCCTTGCGACGAGACGGTGACGGACCTATCCGGTCGCCCGGAGCCGTCTTCGCGCTTCACCGGAGGCTTCGGCTTTTGCCGGGGGTGCCCTCCTCCACGCGCGTTTTGTGTCTCGGTGCCACTCACCGCGACGTCCAGCACCCGCCGCCCGTAGGCGGCGAGATTCATTGCTGCATTGAGACCACGGTCGGCTTCCAGACCGCAGTTCTCGCAACGGTAACTTCTCGTCGAGGCGGAGAGCTTGGCTTTCACTTCTCCGCACGACGAGCAGGTCTTGGAACTTGGGAAGAATCGATCGGCAACGATGAGCCTTCCGTGGTGCCAGTGCAACTTGTAGGTGAGTTGGCGGCGGAATGTGGCCGGGGAGGTGTCGAGCACCGATCGATTGAGACCCGCTTTGACCGCCGCTCCGTTGCGTCCGAACGTTCCCTTATCGTCGACCTTCGGCGCTGGTGCTGCCGTCATGCCGGAGACGTTTAGATCCTCGACGACAACCGTGGCGTAAGTGGAGGCGAGGTGGCTCGTGACCTTGTGGATCGGGTCATTGCGGATGTTGGCGACTCTGCGATGGCAGCGGGTAAGTTTCGCCGTTGTCTGCATCCGTCGCTTGGAACCTTTGGGCTTGCGTGACAATTGGCGCTGCAATCGGGCCATGCGCCGGCGGTAGCGGTTCAGGGCCTTGGGATTGTCGACATACTTCCCGGTCGAGATCGCAGCGAGGTGGTGGACGCCGAGATCGACCCCGACGACTGCTTCTGGGTGTGTTGCCGGCCGGTCAGATCGTTCCACCTCGCAGCCAAATGAGACGAACCACCTGCCGGATTCCTGGGAAATCGTGGCCGAGAGGATCCGGGCAGCCCCGGTCTCGATCTTGCCCAGGAGCGCACTTGTCGGCTCCTTGGCCCGGACGACCCCAATCCGGGGAATCTTCACCTGCCGGCCATCTACCAGCCCGAATGCGCCGGTGGTGACCCGGTAACATAGAGGTTCCAGGGGACCTGTGTCGAAGGCTGACCGGTGGTGCGCTTCTCGAAGGCCCTGGCATCGAGGGCCCAGTGCACGTAGGCCAACATCGTGTTGTAGGCAAAGCTGGAGGCCCCGCAGTGCGACGCGAATCTGGATGCCGCGACGTTGTTCGGGTCCAGCTCGAATCGGAGGGCTTGGCGAGTGTTCATCCCACCTCGGCGTTCTTGGCTGTCGTAATCGCGCGCATGGCCCTGTTGCGGGCACCTCATCGCCCATAAAGTCGTGCGCAGAAGCTCGTCAACACCTCGGTCATGTCCCGGACAAGATCGTCGTCGCCTTCACCGTCCTCGACAACGAGTATCGAACGCCCTTGGGCCGCCAGAGCGGCCCCGAAGTGTTCGACTCCGAACCGAGCCAGACGATCACGATGCTCGACCACGATTCGCGTAACTTCACGATCGGCCAGCAGTCTCGCCAGGCTCGGGCGCGTCGCATTGAGGCCAGAACCCACTTCGCTCACCACCTCATCGACCGCCAGGCCGTGCTCAGATGCCCAGAGACTCACTCGTCCCTCTTGGCGTTCAAGGTCGTCGCGCTTATCGTGGGATGACACTCGGCAATAGGCGACAGTCCTTCCGATGGTTGCTTTGCCCATCTCTTGTTCGACGATGATCGTCCCCGAGGCGAGCTTGACGGCCGGGACTGGCAGCGTGCCTTCCCTGAACCACCTGTAGGCAGTCTGGGGATGTACCCCATAGGTTCGTGCCCATTCGGCAATCTTCATGGAGTTCAGCAAACATGTGTTTGCTCACGAATACTTAGATAATTCCGAGCAGTTTCTTGCCCCTCACCCTTCCTCGCCGAACTGACCGAGGAGTGGGCCCCGGTGCGGACCCGCGGTCGCCGGCGCGCAAAGGGAATCGGCCCCGCCAAGCTCGAAGCCTACGGTGACGAGTTGCTCGCGCTGCTCAGCGTGGCTCGGGACGGCGCTTCACCTCCGGCCTGAAGGCCGGAGGACTGCGCCGCGGAGTTGGTAGCGCCGGGCAGCGCCGCCGGAATATGGCGGCTCTTGTTGGCTCTCGAGTTTGGTCACCATGCAGCAAGCAGGTCGTCCGGCCCGAATCCGTAGTTGAGCCCCTCGCAGGAGATGCCTGCCCTGCTGACCGCGATAAGGCGGGTGCGAGGGCCCCCTCCCGGCACCTTTGATCGCTGCGCCGCGAGAGCCGCCAGGTCGCGCTTATCGAAGGGTGCCTGCTGGCGCCACTTGATCGATCCGAGGAACTCGACGTGCTCGGCACGATCGGGACGGTGCCCGCCCACCAGGTCCACCTCCACTCGGCCGTCGCGGGTCCAATAGGGACTCACGTACCGGGCCCGGCCGAACTTCCGGTCGGGGAGGAGCCGGGTGAGCGCCTCCCGCACCACCGCCTCGATGCTCCGCCCAGCAAAGGTGGGGAGATCAGCAAGTGTGCGGCGGGCCACTTCCCTGCCGCGACCACGCTCTATCTCCGGGAGCGCCGGCCCGACGAAGCGCAGCCAGAAGCGCAGGTAGGGATCCACCACCTCGTATCGGCTCCGCCGGCGTCCGGGCTCGGTCGAGTACGGGAACAGCTTCGCAACCGCCCGCTTGGCGATCAGATGGTCCAGCGCACGATCGAGTGTCGCACCGCCGGTACCCGATTGTGAAGAGATGCTCTTGTGCTCGCGGCGTCCGCTGCCGATTGCATCGAGCACCGCACGAGCATGAACATCGGGAGGGAATTCCCCGGCGAGGGCGCGCTCACCGGCGACGATGAGGGGAGAAGTCGGATCATCGAGCTGGTCCCGGAGGAACCCTGCCAGGCTCCGGGAACCCGCCAGAGCATGCACCAAATTTGGAAAGCCGCCGACCACCACATAGGCGTCTAGGGCGTCGAGGGCGTCGCGGCCGGCCAGCTCCCCGACCTCGGAGGGAGCCAGCGGCGAAACCGCGAGAACGCGGGCACGGTCGTAAAGAGGCCGGCCGTAGGCGGTGAGCGCCTCCATCATCGCCAAATCCGAGCCGATGAGGACCACGAGGATCGGCCGCACCTTCAAGTGACGATCGAAAGCGGTCTGGAGGGCGCCCTCCACCGCCCCATCCTGCTCGATCAACCAGGGCAGCTCGTCGATGACAACGATGGTCGGCTGTTCAACGGCCTCCCCCAACGCAGCCAGCACCCCGTCCCAGGTGTGAAAGGCAGCCGAGCCAAGAACGACAGCGGCATCATCGAGCGAGCCGGCAGCGAGCGCACGGAACCCCTCGATCTCGAGGTGAGGGGGCCTCTGCCGGGTAGCCTGGAAATACACCGAGGGCGCTCCCGATCGCTCGCAGAAAATCTCTGCCAGCCGGGACTTGCCAACCTGCCGCCGCCCGCGTATCGCCACGATCCGCCCCGACCCACTCCGCCGCACCTCGCCCAGCACCCGAGCAAGGAGTGCCAGCTCCCGGGTACGGCCGACAAAAGGAGGGCCACCGGAGACGCGCGGTGCCATCAGAGAAGCAATCGAAGAACCGAGGAGCTGCCGAAGACTTCAGCCGTCAGAGAAGTCACCACCCGACTTTACCCCCAAAGACGAATGTTTCATGGATGGGGGCAAAAGTCGGCACTTCGCTGGAAGCTGTCCCCGCCAACCGACCCGATCAACCAGGAGCTACGGGCCAGAAGCTCACCCCTCCCCAGCGACGAACTCTTTGATGCGGGTCATCCCCTCGTAGAGGTCCTCGTCGGCCAGCGCGTACGACAGCCGCAAGTACCCGGGTGCCGAAAAGGCCTCTCCGGGAACCACCGCCACGTGCACCTCCTCCAGGAGCAGGGCGGCCAACTCCATCGTGGAGGATGGCTCTGACTTGTGAGCGCCCAGGGCACGCCCCAGCACCCCGGCAAAGGAGGGGAAGGCGTAGAACGCGCCAAACGGCTCGACACACGATACTCCTTCGATGTCGCCCAGCAACCGGACCATCAACTTGCGGCGGGTGTCGAAAGCGGCCCGCATCTCCCCGATCGCGTGGCCGTGCCCGGTGAGGGCGGCGATCGCCGCTCGCTGCGATACATTGCACACGTTGGAGGTGGTCTGGGACTGGAGGTTGGCAGCCGCGGCGATCACGTCCTCGGGACCGATCATCCACCCCAGGCGCCATCCGGTCATCGCATAGGACTTGGAGACCCCGTTCAAGATGACCCACCGATCGGCCAGCTCGGGGGCGACCGCGACGATGGAGTGCTGGGTGTGGTCACCGAAGACCAGGTGCGCATAGATCTCGTCGGAGACCACCCAGATGCCCCGATCGCCAGCCCAGGCCCCGATCGCCCGCAGCTCCTCACCGGTGTAGACGGTACCGGTCGGGTTGGAGGGAGAGGTCATGATGAGAAGCTTGGTGGCAGGAGTGGCCGCAGCGTCGAGTTGTTCCACCGAGGCTTTGAAACCAGATTCGGGAGTGGTCCGCACTTCGACGGGCACCCCGCCCACCAGGCGGACCGTCTCGGGATAGGTCACCCACCACGGCGATGGAACGATCACCTCGTCGCCCGGATCGACCAGGGTAGCCAGCGCATTGAAGAGGGCATGCTTCACCCCGTTGGTGACCAGAACCTGCTTGGGCCCCACTTCCAGGGAGGTGTCCCGGTAGCAGGTGACCGCGATCGCCTCCCGCAGATCGGCCAGTCCCGCCGAGGCCGAGTAGTGGTGGTTGAGCGGGTTCCCGCACGCCTCTACTGCGGCGGCGACTGCGTGGGAAGGTGTGGGAAAATCGGGCTCGCCGGCACCGAACGAGATGACCGGTTCACCGGCCTCGACCAGCGCCTTGGCCTGGGCGTCGATGGCCAGGGTGGCCGAGGGGGCGAGGCCGGACAGGCGGGTGGAAAGACGGGGCTTCACGGAAGGGGCCATGGCAAAAAGTCTTGCACAGGCACGAGGCGGACAATCGAAGCGGGCGACCTTGACCCCGTCTTTGACGACGAGGATTGCGGTAGCCATCCGTTCAAACCGGTGTCCAGATCCGCTCGATGGGGATGGGAGGCCGATTCGAGGAGCCTCACGTAACCAGCCGCGGTGGTGCGGTCGATGCCCAGTCCGGCAGCAGCCTTGGTTACGTTGAGCACCTGGGCGGTCTGTCCCGCGAGGTGCCGGAGAAGCTGGTCGAGCTGGGCAAGCTCTCGCGCCCGGGACACTTCGCGGATATCACGCCCGATGACCAGGCGGACGTAATCGTCGAACCACCGGTTACGAGCGGCGGCGGTTTTTCGCGACAGGGGAACCGGCATCCCTCCGGCGATGACCCGATCGAGGTAGCCGGCCTTGTCCAGAGCGGTTGTCGAGCTGGTCGCCACCGAGCCCGGATCGGTGAGGAGCGCTTCCAGCAGATTCTCCTCTCGGCCCTCGATCTCGCCCTGAGACAGTGGCCAGACCGGGAAAACGTGCAGGCGACCGGTGAGGGACTGGGCCGCTCGCGGCAAGACTTCGAAACGGGTCGATCCGGTGAGAACGAACCGTCCGGGCCGGAAATCCCGGTTTAGTTCAGCTTTGATCGCGTCGAGAACTTCGGGGGCGTGCTGGTAATCGTCGATGCAGACGGGAGACGGCCCGGTGACAAAGGCAGAGGGGTCGATCCGCACCAGGTCTCTCAGCGCCAGATCGTCCAAGTCCACGAGTGTGCCCCCACTTGCGGCAGCCACCTGGGAAAGCAAGGTGGACTTGCCGACTGACCGGGCACCGTGAAGAGCAATCACCGGATCGTCGGTCAATCTGGTCAGGGCAATATCGAGAGCCCGGCGCGGAGCAAGTGCCTGGAGAAACGGGGGGTCGGGCACCGCACCACTTAGTACGATTCCCCGATTTCGAGGGGGGTTATCACCCGATTTCGAGGGGGGTTATCACCCGATTTCGTGTCCCTCCGCGCTCGGATCGGATCCTCCCTCACCACACCTGCGACGCCGCGCCTCCGAGCACCGCCTCGATCAGCGCAACGGCCTCCTTCACCTCCGCCTCCCTCGCCCGGTGGCGCTCGGCCAGCTTGCGGGCACCCGGCCGCTGACCGGACAGGCGGCGGGCGGTGACTCCGATCGCCGCGGCAAGGGTGCCGTCCCCGATACCCATCAGGCGCCGGTGTCCCTGGACTCGCCACCACAAGGCCAGGCTCCGGACCACCAGAGGCATCCCATCCTTTTCGATCCCCTGCCACAAACGCCGCTCGATACTGCCGAGTTGTACGGGCAGGGGAGCCGCTCCGCGCAACGAGCCGGCCGAGCCGGGGGGCAACAGGGATAGCCCCGGCAGCGAATTCCCGGACACCTCCACAAAGGGCAGCACCTCCACCACCATTGGTTCCTTGCCGCCCGGCTTCCAGCGCAGGGAGTACGGAAGGGCGCGATCCGGCGAGCCTCCCCGCCTCGCCGGTTCGAACATCGAGTCCACTCTGGCACGTTGATACGTGGTGACAAGCCCGCTGGTCACGACAGTGCTGCCATCCTCGGGAAGATGGGTGTTCATGGTTACCCGGGTGATCCGTGTCCCGTCCGGAACGCCGATCCCGAAGAGGGGGCCCCGGTAACCGTAGAGTCGGTACAGTGCCTCCAGGGGGGAGCGCGGCTGGGTGCGCGACCATCTCTCCCCAAAGACCGCGCGCTCCCAGAAATGGACAGCAAGGTTCCTGCCGGCGTCGGCGAGCTTGGCCCTGTCGCGAGTCGACTTGGCCATCTGCCGGAGGACCGTAGGGTCCGGCGAGGGCTTCCTATTCGGACGCGATTGGTGCGGTCCTGGCTCGACCACCTCTCGATGCCCGGCGTTCCCTGCGTCCGGGGATAGCTCGGATCGATCGACAGAAGGGTCCGGATATCCCAGGAGGACCAGTTGCTCCGGTTCGCCCGGAGCGGGCAGAGCTTGACCATCAGAAGGCGAAGCCGGCCCATGGACAACCGGGGGGGCCGCAGTCAGCACCGGGACCGCCGGATTTCCCGAAGCGATCGGAGCCACAGAGGGGGCCGCCGATGAAGGTGCCCCAGAGGGGGCTGGCTCACGGACAACCGGAGGGGTCGCCACTCCCAGGCACGACCGGCAGCCCAAGCGCTCCTTGCCCGCACACAGCGTCTCCGCAGAACCGCACTGGGGGCAGGACACCGGTACCCACATCGAAAAAGGCAGGTACCACTCCAGCTCCAGAGCGAACCGGGCCGCCCCCCGCCGGACGGTGGCGGGCACGGACAGACCGGGAACCCCGACTGCGTGCAGGCGAAAAGGCCTCACCTCGTGCTCGGCGGTGAACTTGTGCTCGGTTTCCTCGAAGCGCCTGTCCCTCTCCACCCGGGTCGTCTCCGCCTGCTTGTCGTAGAGCGATTGCTTGGCCGCGGGTGCACCCTCCCGCCGCTTGGCGAGGGACGCCAGGGTGGCGTCGTAGTAGGCGCCGATCCTGGCCAGCTCGGTGGCCTGCGCGTCGGCAGAGTTCCGGGCAAGCCGGGTACGCCTGGCCAGGGAATCGGTATCCAGAATGCGCAGGGCACTCGCCACCGCCTGCTCCAGGTCGAGCCGGCCGCGGGGATGGTCGGCACCAGGCCCCGGTAGGGTGGCCAGCCGGCCCAGCGAGCCGGCGACACGGTCCGGCAATCGAACGCCGGTGCGCCCGTCCACCCACACCTCGACCTGCTCGCTGTAGCGCTCTTCAAGCGAGACCCGGTGCTCCACCAATGCACCCACCCGCAGCACCGGCAGGAAGCGGGGTTCGGGCTGGTCCTCTATGTCGATCCGGCCGTGATCCACCGGGACCTGCTCCCGAGCGGCCTCCTGGAGCGACTGGCGGCTGGGGGTGACCGACGCCGGCCAGGGAAGGTGCGCCCACCCGGCGTCGCCCCGCCCGAGAACGGCCTCGGAGGCATGGAGCACCACCGGCTGGCCGGCAATGGCCAGCAGGGCACCCTCTTCCCGCGCCACGTCGGGGTCGTCGGTGACCAGGAGCTCCTCGGGCAGATCGAGCCGGGACTGGAGGTGGGCTGGCACCAGCGCGAGGGCGGACTCGTCGCCCTCCTCCACCGCGCCGCCCTCGGACTCGACGAAGTCGAGCCAGAACCGCAGGGCCGGCTCAGCGTGCACCAGAGTCCTCGGCGGCGACCAGCATGTCGTTGCGCTCCCGGCCCCCCATGTAGTCGCGGCGAGCATCGGCCAACCGCTCCCCCAGCTCCTCCAGCCGGGCAGAAAAGTCCTCCTCGTTGCTGCTGGCCACGTGCGCGTCGTACACCGATCGTTCGAAGTCGTAGTCCTCGTCGATCCGGCCGATGATCATGTCCAGCTCCCCGACCACCAGCTCGAAAAGGTTGATCTTCGCCTCCAAGACCCCCAGTATCCGTTCCTCCAGTGTCTCCCGGCACACCAAGTTCACCACCGAGACATCGTGGGTCTGCCCGATGCGGTGGAGCCTTCCCAGCCGCTGCTCGATCTGCATCGGGTTCCAGGGGAGGTCGAAGTTGACCATGTTGTGGCAGAACTGCAGGTTCCGACCCTCCCCGGCCGCCTCGGTCGCCACCATGACTGGAACCTCGCAGCGGAACGATTCCACAGCCGCCTCCTTTTCCCGGCGGGGAAGGCTGCCGTGGTAGACGGTGTGGTCCACGCCCGCCCCGTCCAGCGCTTCGGCAATGGCAAGCTGGCTCGCCAGGAAGGCGGTGAACACGATCACCTTCTCCCCCGAAGCCACCACCCGTGACACCACCTCCACCAGGGCCCGAGCCTTGGCGCTGGCGGGCTGAGACAGCGCCATCTCCTCCAAGTCGTGCCACCCGAGCTTGGCGGCAGTGCCGGCGAGGGCCCGCGAGCTGGAACCGGCCAGGCGCAGCGCGGTGGAGAGCGCCATGGTGGCGGACGGCGATGCGGAGGCACCATCGGCGCGCACCCGCTCGGCCACCCGGCGGTAGAGCTCGGCCTCCCCGGGCAAAGGGGTGAGCACCAGGGTCTCGGCCAGGCGGGCCGGCAGCATCAGGGCCACCTGGCTGCGGCGGTGCCGCACCATCACCTCGCCCACCCGACCCCGCAGCCCCTCCAGGTCGGAGGGCTCCCCGGCAGTGTCGGCCCCGTGGCGCCGGCGAAACTCCCCCACCGTTCCCAACACCCCCGGCGCCACCAGGTTGGCCAGATTAAAAAGGTCACTCAGCCGGTTCTCCACCGGTGTGGCGGTGAGCAGCAGCATGTGGCGGGTGCGAAGCTCGCGGACCAGGCGGGACGAGGTGGTCGAGGGATTCTTGACCCGGTGGGCCTCGTCGACGATCACCAGGTCCCAGGACACCTTTGCCAGTGATTCTCGCAACGGGGAGCGCCGGGCGGTGGGCAACGAGGCCAGCCGCACCGCCGGCTCCCCCCGGGGGTCGCCCGCCCCGTCCAGCTCCCGGCGCACCACCTCGGAGGGGAGGGCGAACTTGCGATCCAGCTCCTCCTGCCACTGGGCGACCAGCCCCGCCGGGCAGAGCACCAGGCAGTTACGGGCCAGGCCACGCAGGCGCAATTCGGAGAGCACCAGGCCCGCCTCGATGGTCTTGCCCAGCCCCACCTCGTCGGCCAGGATCGCCCGCCCCCGCATCCGGGTGAGGACGGTCCGGGCGGTCTGGAGCTGGTAGTCGAAGGGCTCGAAGCGGAGCCGGGGCAGGGAGACGAAGGAGTCGAACCCAGGCCGGGCCCAGATCCCGGCAGCCGCCTCGACCAGGCGGGAGGCACCCTCGTCCACCGCATCCCCCGAGGCCAGGCGGGCGATCAGGTGAGCGAAGGGGGAGGGATCCTCACCAGCGCGTGGCTCGTCGATCTGGGAAAAGGGGGCCTGGCGCGCCACACATCACTTTGACCGAACAAGCCTGTGCATAACCAGAGGGGAGGGGTGGGGATTTGCTGGGGATGCGGAGGAACGCCGCACCTGCATGATGTATAATTACATCATGCTTCGCACCCAGATTTCGCTCACCGAATCGGAGCGTCGGACCTTGGATGCGGCTGCGGCCAGGACGGGGCGCTCGCTCTCCGCCCTCATCCGGGCCGCCATCGACACCGTGTACGGCTCGGAGAGGTCAACTGACGAGGAACTGGCCGCCATGCGCCAGGCGCGAGGAGCCTGGGCAGACCGTGGCTACGACGGGGCATCCTACGTCGAGCAGCTCCGTTCGGGAAGCCGGCTGGGCGAAGAGGGTTGACCGCCCTCGTCGACACCTCGGTCCTTATCGACTACCTGCGAGGCCACGAGGAAGCGGCGTGGGTCCTGGAGGGTGAACGCCGCGCTAGCGCACTGCATGCGAGCGAGATCACCCGCCTGGAGATCCTGGCGGGGATGCGTCCGGGTGAGGAGGAGGGCACCCGTGCCCTCCTCGGGGCGCTCGTCTGGCACCCTGTCGACGAACCGGTGGCCGAGGAGGCCGGAAAGCTGGGACGCCGATGGCTTCGCAGCCACAGCGGGATCGACAGCGCCGACCTCGCCATCGCGGCCACAGCCACCCTCAATGACTTCCGCTTGCTGACCATCAACGTCAGCCGCTTCCCGATGATCCCGGGACTCCTCCCGCCCTACTGACGGATTCGGCTGCGGTCGCCTGGGACCCATGGCACCTCGATGTGGCGACCGAGGTAGGTGATTCCACCCAGAGTGGCTCGAATACCACTCGCTGGGTTTCCAGCGAAAGGATGCTCCGGTACAATTGCGATCATGAGGGGTCCGGATCCTGACCGGCATCCGCGCCGTACCGGGAGATGCCGTTGCGGGCAGAGCCTGTGCCAGCGCGGCACCCAAGCCGGCTTCACCCTCATCGAGGTGCTGGTGGTGATCGCGGTCATTGGCATCCTGATGGCGATCTCCGCACCAGGCTTTCACGGAATGCCGATCGAGAACGCGGATTCCAAAGCTCAGGCGATCGCCAAGGCGGCAGCCACCCAGATCCAGGACATCTTCGCCGATACTCGCAGCTACGACACCATCGAGCCCACTCAACTCGGGTGCGTCACGGCTTCGAGCGGAAGCTGCACGACGGCTCCCAACGGGAACTGTCCGGCACCGGTCACCTGGACCGCCAACGGGATCGATTGGTCCGACTCAGGCACCAAGCAACCCTCACCCGTATCCCCGTCCCCCAACGGAACTGAGAAATTCGCCGACGGCTGTGGCAATAACACTGCCTACGTCGCAGCGGTCCTCTCTTGGGATAACGCGGGCACGGGACCCAATTATTATGATACCGCCACCACAGTGGCGGTATCGGCTCCGGCTCCGGCAAACGACTGCTGGTTCATCACCCTCCACGCCGATGGGCCACCGGTATACGGGTTCTTCGAGAGCAACAGCGGGTGCGAGAAACTCACGACCAACTGGCCCGAGGCTACCTCTCCCTATAACACCAACGCCGACGGCTCCTGGTACAACCCGACAGGGACTACGGCCCCCATCGCCAACTCCTTCCCCACCACCGGCTTCCCACCGGACCCGCAGGTGTAGCCGGGCTCTCGCTTGCCGCAAAAGAGCTGAAACTACAGTCGGTGGCAGTGGATCCGGGTACTGGTACGAAGGAGGTGGTCGCCGTCGTTATCGTCGACGACCACCCTCTGGTCCGTGAGGGCACCCGGAACATCCTGGAACGAGACGCCAGCATCCACGTGGTCGCCGAAGCGGCGACCGGTGCAGAAGCTCTCGCCGCCGCGGGCGAGTTAGAACCCGACGTCATCCTGCTCGATATCCACTTGCCCGACCAGAGCGGGATCGAAGTTGCCCGTCAGGTGAACGACCTGCGCCCAGCGACCAAGGTGTTGATGCTGACCGCCCATCCCGATGAGGAGTACGTCATTGCTGCCATTGCGGCAGGGGCGGAGGGATTCCTGGCAAAGACCGCGCCGGTCGACCAACTTATCGCGGCGGTTCACGCCGCAGCAGAGGGCCGACCCGTCGCGGCCGTGGGTCTCCCTCATTCGATGCCGACCGGCGCCAGGCCTGGCCGACCGGAAGGTGCTGCAAACGGGGCCACCAATCTTGATGAGCCAGTTCTCACCTCGCGCGAAGTGGACGTGCTGGCCCTGCTGGCGGAGGGCCTGGCCAACAAGGCAATCGCATTTCGCCTCAACATCAGCCGGCGCACCGTCGAGGGGCACATCTCCCGGATCTTCTCCAAGGTGGGTGCTTCCTGCCGAACCGAACTGCTCCGTTACGCCGTCCAGCACCGACTCGTCGATCTTGGCAAGCCCTGAACCCGGAACTCAAGCCGGACAGGAGATCTCCCGGCCTAGTTTCCGGCAAGCGCTCCAGTTCTACCGGAAGCCTCCCATCAGGGAGCCCCTTTTCTGGATCGTTCAACTCGCAACCGTCGCGATTTTCGGCCTGACAGAGCTGCTTCGCCAGGTGGAGAGTTCTAACCATCCCCTGGTCCCCCCTGGGGCGGTGGTCGTGCTCGACGCCATCCCAGTCCTCATCGCCGCGCTCAATTTCGGGCTCTATGGCTCTGCCATCACCGCCTTGGTTGCCACCGTGCTGGTAGCGGTGGCCCTAGGCCAGGACATCACCAGCCACGATCCCCTCGATGCGTGGGCCCAGGGCGCCCAGATGGTCATCGTCGACGTGGTCGGCACCATCGTGGGACATTTTCAGGAAGTGGTCACGAGGGCACGCCAGGAGATCGTTGCCTACGCCGCCCGTATCGTCGACAGCCAAGAGGAGGAGCGCAAGCGGATTGCCCGCGAGCTTCACGACGAACCGCTGCAGATGCTGGTCCAACTCAGCCGGATTCTGGAGTCACACGATCCGGGGAGTGCCGAGCTGGGTGGAGAGCAGCGCTTCCAGGCGGTGGAGATCACCCGGGCGGTCATGGCGAGCCTCCGGGCGACAGCGGAAGGACTCCGGCCGCTCCTCCTGGAAGACCTGGGGCTGGTCGCCGCCCTCCGTCGCCTCGCCCGCGACGCCTCGGAGCAGTCCTCCGCCACAGTGGAATACACCGTCACCGGTGAGGAAGGCGAGATCGCTCCGGAAATCGAGCTTGCCTTCTTCCGGATTGCCCAAGAAGGGATTACCAATGCGCTCCGGCATTCTGGTGCTTCCCGGGTTCGCCTCAGGCTGCACTTTGCCCCCGGCGAGCTAGTTCTCGCCGTCGAAGACAACGGGAAAGGGATCGACCACCGAGGCGGCAGCGAGTCCCTGGGATCGGGGGTCCGTTCACTGGGCATCACCGGCATGAAGGAACGCGCTCATTCGATCGGCGCTTCCTTCGCGGTCGGCCCGTCCAGCGAGGCCGGAACCCTGATCGAGCTACGGTCGCCTATCCCGCCGGGCTCATCCTGAGCACCTGAAGCACAGGTGCAATCACCCGTGGAGGCTGTTACCAGGACTTATCTACAATTGGTCACGATGGAGGAGGTTTCACCCACTCACAGTGATGGATTCGGCATCATCGAGACGCTGATCGCTGTCATCGTGCTGGGCCTGCTGGTGGTGTCGATCGGGAACTTCATCGCCGGCAACGCCAAGAGCACCGGCGAATCCCGTGCAGAGGTTACCGCTGCGGGCCTGGCCAGGTTCGAACTGAGCTACTGGCAGCAGCAACTCGAATCCGACAATCAGTACGACTTCCCCCAGCCTTTTCCGTGCGCCATCACCCAGGGGGCTGCCACGACGCCCATCTGCGTGGGGCAGAACGTGACCAGCGCGAATGGTACCTCGGGCACAAATCCCCCCGCCAACGAGTATTCCTATTGCACACCACTTGGGTCGGCTGCCACTAGCCCCACCTGCGGCACACCGTCAACCACTGCAAGTGCTTCCAGCGCGGTCGATGCCTACACGGTCACGACAACAGCAGCATGGCAGTGCAACCCCGGCTCGAAGACCGATACGGGCAACCTCAATCCCTACCTCTTGGTCCAGGTGCAGGTGATCTGGCCAGACATGGGTGCCGTGTCGCCAATTTCGGTTTCCGCCTCGTTTCCCACCCCCGGGGGCATTCTCCCTGACAACGTCTCGCAAGCTTTGCCCCAGGCAAGCGCCACCTTGGGTGCCAATGTCCCCGACATCCACAGCCCCAACGTCTCCAACACCGGCAACAACCAGTGCGCATCATGACGGGACTCCACCATGATGAGGACGGATTCACCTTGATCGAGCTCATCATCGGAATGATGATCATGATGATCGTGAGCGCTGGCGTTGCCGAGTTCGTCACCAACGTCTTCACCAATACCCGAGCCACCACCAACCGGGTCAACGACATCTCCGAAGCTCAGAAGATCTCCGAATCTCTCGATAGCCTTCTCACCAGCGCTACCTGCATCGTCAGTGCAGCCAACGACGTGGTGGGAGGGGGTGGCAACTGGGAAGTGCCCAGTTCGGCCTACCAAGGCTCCTGCAACGGCCCACCCAACCAGGTGATCATTCCTCCGCCGAATGGCAGCCCGTACAATTTCCTCTTCTTCGCCCCGGAGAACCTTCCGGTCAACACAGGAACCGTCCCGGTAGCTCCTAGCCCCGACATCAACACCGAATACGGTGTGGCATTCAACGCCTCCAGTCTCACCGTCACCGACTTGCGCACCGGAGCGATCATGCCGCTCGGGCAGGACGTCCTGGGCGTCACTTTCACCTTCTACCAATCCAACCCCAATCCGGGCGGGAACTGCTCCGGGTCCTCCAGTGGCGTTCCACAGGACCCGAATACGATGACGGTGGCCGTCGGCATGCAGCTCACCATGCGATCATCTTCCACCGATAAATCCGGCACCGCCTACCAGTCATGCATCGCCCTGCCCAACGCGCTATGAGACTACCCGGAGACCCGCAATGAACAGATCCCACCCTCACCAGGCATCAGTTCATGGCGCCATTGTGGTACCCGACCGCCCACACCAACCCGGGTTGCTCGGCCGGGCACGGCGGCGGCGCAGAACCCAGGACCAAGGCCGTGACAGGCAACGGGGCCAGTCTCTGATGCTGGTAGCGGTACTGATGACCGCGCTCCTCCTGCTCCCCGCCGTCTTGACCGCGGTCGCGATCGGGGAAGCCAACAACGCGAACCAGGCAGTGGCGCATGACTCGGCTCTGGCCGCGGCCGAAGCCGGCATCGCCGACTACACCAACGCGCTCAATTACAACTCCGGCTCGAGCGGATACCAGACCCTTAATGCATCCAACAGCACCTATGCAGCGTTCGGGGGGAGCGGCGGTACACCAACCTGGGAGCCGGTGAACGGTGCCCCCAATGAGTGCTACTTCTACGAGACCACTGCCGTCTCCGGCTCGTCGGATTCGATCACCGTAACCGGTCGCTACGGGCCTTCTGCTATCGCCAATGGGGTCTGCAAGTCCAAAGCCGGGATCCACTACGAGTACAAGACTCTCGCCGTCACCGTCCAGCCGGTCGAATCCAATCCATATCTCTACTCAAACCAGTACCAGGCTCCCAACCCGTTCGTGTACGGAGCGTTCTCCGGGGGCCCTAATGCCTGTGGATATTACGCGTACGGTCAGAATAATTCGTGGGGGTATATGGATGTGGGCCTCTCAGCCAACCTACAGGTATCTACTTATTCACTCGGACCATGGAACCTGTACGGGCAGGCAACGGCCCTCAGCGGCTACGGACCGACCGAGGCAGGCGCCTTATTCGGATCCAATGGTGGGTGGAGCACAACGTTCCTGGGCATCGTCACGTTCGACATAGGGTTCAACCAGCCGGCTGAACCCTTCTGGGGTTTCTCCCCGTTCACCAATGCCAATAGTCCTAGCGCTGGCAACTGGAGCAACTGGAACTTCGCCTATAACGCGTACCCAACTGGTCAAGGTGGTCCAAATGGTTGCGGGCTATTCGGCTCTCCATACCACGACGGGTTCTGGACCAATGCGGACAGCTTCAACGGCGGGAGCGCTGGTACCAAGATTTACACTAGCGACGAGTACTATGTTTGCAATACCTACGCTGGCGACAAAGGCCCCACATTCTCCGCAAATGTTACCTTGGAATCCGGCGATCCCTACACCAGCGCAACAGCCCCGACTGTCCCCAGCCCCGGAGCGCCTGACACCGAGCTCAACCCCGGTATCGATATCGCTGACTCTTGGCCCTTAGGAATTGGTACCTTATCCATCACATGGTTCGGCCTACTTAACCAGAACGCCTGGACCACCGGCCCCCCCATACCGTCCTCCGACTTCATGTCTTCGCCAGCTCCCTATACCAATGGTCCGTACTACATCCCTGCCGACAGCGGAACCCTTCAAATGGCCGTCCTGCTCGGCACTTGGACCTGGGCGTGGTGGCTTTCTTGGATAGGAGGTCCATATTCCTTCGGATGGGGATGGTATTCAATTCCCGTCATCCAGCTCTGTAACCCCACTCCCTCGTCTCTGGCGTCGGGCTCCAATGATGAGAGCACCCTCGACCACATCAGCCAAGTGTCTCCTCAATTACCCCTACCGTTCACGACTCCCTCGACGGGTCAGACCCAGCCGGACTACACCCTGTCCTCGGTCGAGAACGATGCCGCCTCCAACGGCGGGTGCGTCTATTCAGGAGGGAATGGCTTCAACAGCGTTGCTATCGACTTCGGGGCATCTGGCAACGGAGCGCAGGTCACCCTTGGTGCCGGCTCCTCGGTCGTTTCAGGAACTAACTGCACCGGTTCCAATGTATCGCCTCCGAGCAAGGTTTTCTTCGTTGAAGATGGGGACGCTCAGGTTGAAGGGACCGTCAACAGCAAGTACACCGTTGCGGTCGCCTCAACGTCGGTGACGAGTGGATGCTCGTCTCCCACTGAGATCAACAACTTGCCCGGTAGCCCTACTTTCCCCTACCCGGTGCTCGGATCTTGTCCCGTAACTATCGCCAACGGTGCTGGCCAATCCGTCGGATATGGCTGCACAACTGCTGGCGTTGGCAATAGTTACAACATCGCTATTACTAACAACATTGCTTCACAGGGCGGCTTCAACAGCTACTGCGATTCCAGCGCGGACAGCATCTACATAAGCGGCAACCTTTACTACGGCGGAACCAGTTGCCCGGGAACCGGGAGCGCCTCCTCTCCGTCCGCTACCTGCAAGAGCGAGCTTGGGCTCCTCTCGCAGAATAATGTCATCATCTCTTACCCGCTCAACAGCGTACTCGGTGAGGGCACCGACACCGATGGCCACTGGGTCACCACCCAGAGCGATCTCTCCGATTCCGACAACGATAACATCCCTGCATGCGGAGGCAACAGAGACAACAACTGCGAGAGCGACAGTGGAGGAAGCACTGGTGGGGGATGCTGGACGAATGACAACGACGGCGATCACTCCTGCAATGAGGATGGCTCTGAATATGAAGGTGTCTGGATCAACTGGTTCTCAGGAGGCTGCAATTCGGGCGACGCCGGTGAGAGCACCAACTGGGCTTGCTTCGACAATGAGCCCGGCGGGTGCAACGACAACTGCTCATATAGCAACAACGAGAACGATATCAACGCGGACACCGGCCCCGATGGTGACTCCTACTGGTCCAGCGACGCCACAGGTTCCTGGATGAATGGGGCCTTCACGGGTTGCCCCGTCGGTGGCAATCCAGGTGACGGATGGGACGGTGATGACAACTGGGTCGGTCAGGAACCTGGAATCGGGAGTGACCCGGATTCCAAGTGGTGCAACAACGATCCTGGCAACTCCGCTGGAGGAGGCGACTGGAACTACGATGCCGACAACGACGGGGCATACTCTGGAGCGACGTGCACGGTGGGTGGTGCGCCGCTCGACCCCGATGGGGACGGCTACTGCCAAGGGGATACCGCTCCCGGCCAGTCGGACGGCGACGCCGACGACACGGTCACCGGTTCCGGGCAAACCGAGATGAGGGATAGTGGAAACGGCATCACGACGATCGACGCAGACATCGACGCTGTGTGGGGATCATTCATGCTGGACAACTACGGATACTGGTCCAATGCGGACCATAGTTGCCTCTTAACTCAGTTCTACTTTCTCGCCACATTCAAGAACGAGCCGAGTGACGACTCAACCAACTGTGGGACCGGCGGAGATAACGATGGCGACGAAGGTACATTGGGAACCGTGACCATCAACGGCGCGGTCTCCGAATTCTGGCGAGGCATTCTCAGCCACTTCGACGCTTACGCGGGGCAATTTAATGTCTCTGGCGGCTACAATCAAGTCAATTACAACTACGACAGCCGGTTCCTGAAAGGCATTCCGCCCGAGTTGCAGGGAGTTGGACCGCCTGCTTGGCAAGCATCCAACACGGTGGCAGAAGCTTCGGTATGCCCGACCGGTACCACCCAGGGCGGCCTAGAGGAGACTCGGAACTGCAACTGACCCGTCCTTCGCTGCTATCATTCCGATCTACGCGTGTTGTCCACCATGTGATTGCTGTCGTTGTCCTTGTGCTGCTTACATCGTCCTGCACGGCAGCGCCTCCACGGCCGCACAAGGTTGTCAACCTATCTTCTGCCTTGATCGCCACTAAGGGTTCCGGATCCGCTCTTGTAGCGTTCGACTTTGATCAAACGTTGGGCGCAGCTGGACAAGTTGTGCATTTCACCGGAACCTATGACTTCCAAACCATGACCGGGCAGTTCACCACCGAGTCGCCCATTCCGGCAACCAGCCCTACACCTCCTACCGCCCCTGGATTCGGCGTCACTTCCACCACCACTCCCCAGACCACCGGCTTCGGCGCCCCTACCACAGCGCCTTCACCCTTCCTGGCTACCATGGCCAAGACAACCTTGATCGTAAGTCCAACTGGCTACTTCGTCTCCCTTCCGAACACGATTGCCGCACAAGTGGGAGGCAAAGGCTGGGCTAGGTTTCAGCTGTCCTTCCTGACGGCGTCCGCTGGGCAGTCAGGATTCACCACCCTGCAACAAGCCCTACTTGATCCGCGTCTGTGGTGGCCCATCCTCGGCACGGTCACCCGGGTCAAGTTGGATGGCAAGGGGATACTCGATGGGAGCCCCGTCACGATCTATAGCGCCACCGCCAATCTCATCGCTGCTGCTAACGCTGCAGGACCATTCATGCCAGTGCTCGACAAGGCAGTCTCGGGAATGCAAGGGGGGCTGCTTCCTGCCAACTTCGAGATCGACCAGTTCGGTCGGCTGCGGCAAGTCTCGCTGGCCATGTCCTTCCCCCTCTCTTCTTCGCCAACCAGCTTCCCGCCGCTAGCGCGGGCATCAAAGACGACGGTTCCCCACAATGCGACGGCGACTGTGGATGCGGTGATGACCTTCGCTTCATTCGGAGTACCAACTCACGTCTCCCTACCGGTCCAAGCGGATACGATACCTATATCGGAGGTTCTCGCTGCGGCCGCAAGACAGCCTAATCCTGCATCGATCTCCCCTCCTCCATCTGGCTCGGTTCCAGTACCGTGAAGACTTCAACGCGGATTCCGGCTCCGATAGTGAACTCGGCTGGAGCATTGCGGGTAGTACCAAGTTCAGCGATCATGCTCGCCGCACTTGGCGGCCTCGCACTTCTCGCTTTCGCGTGTGGATCTCCATCTTCGCACATGTCTGGACCGCCTTCCTCGCCGAGTTCGCTTCCCTCGCCTTCTGCTGCAGGATTTCCCAACGACGGCGTGGGACCTTCCAGCACGTTCTGCCAGGTGTTTCACACGGATTATTCAAGTATCGGTTCTCAGATTCCGTCGATCGAAGCCTCAGCACAACCGATTCCAGAAACCGGCCAACGCGCAGTGTACAGTGACGCTCAGGTCAGCCAGCTCATGGTGGGAATGATGAATGACTTACTTGCAGTTGCGCCGACTGATCTGCGCCCCTATCTGGTTAGGGACCGCGATACGGCAGTAGCACTATCCGCACAGATGATGAAGTGGGAGAACTCAGCCCAGAAAGGAAGTGCGTGGCCAACGGCCCAACAGGTCCGAGACACCGTTCAGCACCTTGACAAGCCAACGGCCACGGCCGGGGACGTGCTTTCCGCGTACGAGTCCGTCCATTGCTCCACGCCTACGTCATCAGGTCAATCTACGAGCACCAGGGCTCCAGTACCAAACAGCAAGCCCGCCGGTCATTGATCGCCAAGTTTCGGACCCACGATACAGCGACAACAAGCCAAGCAGCCACGCATCGATCAGCCATCTTGGTCCGCGCGCCTGCGTTTGTTGCCTCCTTGTCGCTAGTCGTGATGGGCCTTCTAGTCGGCTGTCACACCGCCACCAAAGTGGCCGGATCATCCCCTTCACGCTCAGCCTCCAATCCGCAGCTCAGCTTGCAAGAACAGGTCACCTGTGGTGGGTGCCCCTTGGCGGAGGGAGGTGCGAAGCTGCTTCGAGATCTGGGAATTGCCAAAGAGGTGAACCTGAACCTATCTGACCTTCCCAACGGATCACGCCAAATAGCGCCACCCCCGTCTCCTCGTGGCGACAGGCCGTTCGGGATAATCGATCGTGGCGCTGCCCTGCGCTTTGCCTCATGCATGAGACTACCTGCGGGCCAACGATCGAACGTGCTTAACAACGCCGATCAGGTGTTGAACGTAGGATCGCCTGTCTTTGGAATCATCGCCCCAGGAGTAACCGCGCGGTCAGGACCATCCCAGTTGGTCATAGTTCAATCGTGGGTTGACATGACTTCTACAGCTGCCCAAGCGGCCGGTGACATAGACGCATACTTCTCTCCGCGATATGCGTCTTGCGCCACGGAGTTCTGGAAAGCACTTGCGAAGCAACATACTGGTCGATCGAAGCCTTCCGAACACTTCGCGGCTATTGGCCGCACTGCCGGTTGGAGGACCCTCCAAGTCAGGACCTACCGCGCTTCCGTTCCCGGACCACGCAAAGCCTTGGTCATCGATAGATACCTGGCAGACTCTGGAGAGTCAGCATGGGAGGGACTCGTCGTATCGGGAAGAGTGGAGGCAACCATCACGGTGGGGCCGGTTGGGCCCGGCCCTGACAGAGGATTCTCTCCGCTGGATCTTGTGCAAAGCTTGCTCGCCATCATCGCTCGGAGGAGCCCTTCTTGACGAGATATCCGCAGCTACCCGTAGCTGGATCTCGAGGGATCTCCACACTCAACGGTGGTCCTTGATGAGAGCATCGTGAGCAATTTGTACACTTTACCGTCTCCACTTTGGCGAAGGATCGCGAACGTTCTGTTGTGCCCGCCCAGGTACCGGGCGCAAGCGGTCGGGCAAGGTACCGGGCGAAACTTGGTACCTATTGCCTTACTGCTCTTGGTCGGGGCGTCAGGGTGCGGACCAGCCGGACAGGTTGACCACGGGGTCCGTGGGATGCAGCCTGTATCTATCCCAGCCAACCGGAAGACACCGATGGCAGGAGTCTTTGCACCCGTACCCTTGTCGAACCGCTACGCGTACGTCGGGATCGCCAATCCCCCGGCTATCGAGCGCGTTGATCTGGTGGCGGGCAAAGTTCTCGACACGATTCCTCTTGCCGGCGGTATCCCCTGGGCCATCGCTATCACTCCGAACGGGCATACTGCTTATGTAACCGAGTCTCGCTTTGCGAGTTCAAACGGGCCAGGTTCGAATAGAACAGACGACGTGGTCCCCATCGACATTGCAACTGACAAAGTCGGTGCTCCCATTAGGGTTGGATTGGGCCCAATATCCATCGCAATATCGCCCGATGGGCGTACTGCCTACGTCGCCAACATGGGGACCTCCCACACAGACAGAGGTCGTATGGTGGTGGCAGATGACTATACAGTTACTCCGATCGATACCAGCACTAATAGGCCGGGTCGGTCGATTTATGTGGGGCCTGGTCCAGGTGCTGTTGCGGTGTCTCCTGACGGCAATACCTTGTATGTCGCTCTGACGGGAACCCCTGGCACGCCTTCCTATGACGTCGTTCCCGTCGACCTGAGGACGCGCAAGATTGCGAGGGCGATTCATGTCGGTGTGGCTCCAATGGCCATCGCGATCACGCCAGATGGCAAGACTGCGTACGTGGCCGATACCGGCTGGCCCCAGATCAAAGGGGACACCGTGACGCCTATCGATATCGCGACCGGACGCGCAGGCAACCCCATTAGAGTTGGGGATGCCCCCTTTTCCATAGCGATCACTCCGGATGGCGAGACTGCATACGTCGTGAACAACAACTATTCGAGGGGCACCAGGTTTACCGTCACTCCAATCGACATCGCCTCCAACACCCCCGAGAAGCCCATTGTTGTCGGGATGGGGGCATACTTCATCACGATTTCACCGGACGGGCACACTGCATACGTCCTGAACATGGCGTCCTTCCCCAATGTCGCAGGGAATACCATGACGCCGATCGACACCAGAACCAACACCACCGAACCTGCGATCCAGGTCGGTTCGGATCCGGTATCCATGGCATTCCTCCCCAGTCGTTAGCGTCTGCGGACAGGCTACCGCCCTCATTGCGATTACCTGCCCCTGCTGTCCTAACATGGATCGCACGATAGATTCCGGTCGCCCCGTACCGGGGGCGACCGCTCAGTGAGAGGGAGTGGTTACGGCTTCAACAGCGCGGGCCGAACTTCGGGAGATCCGGGTGAATGAGAACCTGGAAGCCAAGAAGGTGTGGTCCGACGAGGACTTGTTGGATGCGGGCATCCCCGTCCGGGAAATACCCTTCGCGACCATCGGCGGCGGGCTGGGGTCCTTCGCCCTGGTCGATCTCCTTCGGATGGTGGGTGTCCCTACCTCCGACATTGCCATCGTCTCGGTGGACCGGGATCCGCAGAACAGCTTCCAGCGGCTGTGCAGCGCCTCCCAACTGGGGGCCGATGGGCCCCTTCGCTCCGATTCCTCCTCCAGGATCGACAACTTCTGGGGATTTCCAGGTTACGCGCTCGGGGCCGCGTGGAAGCGAAAAAGCCTGGGGCCCCTGGCCCGGGTGACCACCGAGCCGATCCTCGCTGAATACTTCACCCCAACCGGAAGCCAGGTCTTCGACGGAGTCAAACGGGAAGCCGATCGGATCGGCTGGGCCGGCATGATCCAGCCGGGCAAGGCGGTTGCTGTGCGGCGGCGTGGCGGCGGTGGGTTCTTCGTTATCCAGGAAACCTCTTCTGCGCCATCTTCTCCTCTCGTTGCATGGCATGCCCGCTACGTCCACATCGCTCCCGGATATCCCGGGGTCAACATCGCACCCGACCTCCTCGACTTCCGGGCGATCAATCCCGGCGACAACCGGACCGCCCACTCCTACGAGTCCCACGAGCACATTTACGACTCGCTCGCGGGCCGGGGCGGCACCGTCCTGATCCGGGGAAGCGGCGACACCAGCGCCCACCTGCTCCACCGGCTGTGCATCGAGAGGGTACGGAGCGATTCCGACATCAGGATCGTCCACCTCATACGAGATTTCGTCGCCCAACCGACCCCTTTTCCCGAGGTGGGACGAGCACGCCGGCCCGGGCGGAACGGATACTCGCTCCAGCAGTTCGTCTTCCCCCGGGCTGCCGGCGGGGGTGAGATCGCCCGGATCGTCTCCAGCAAGGAGGAAAGCGTACGCTCCACGCTCATGGCGGCCCTCGGGGCACCATCCAAGCCACCGATTCGCTCCTGGGAAGCCGAGTTGGATCGCGGACGGAGGGAAGGATGGTACGCCGTCCACCACGGCGAGGTGGACTCTCTGGAGGCCACGCCCGATGGTCGGATCCGGGTCGACTGGCACGCTCACGATGCCGGGACGCCGTCAAGCGATCTCGTCGACTTCATCATCGATGCGACGGGTGTGGTGTGCGGGATCGAGGCCGATCCGCTTCTTGCCGACATGGTCTCCTGCGGTATCGGTAGCCCCAACCCGATCGGGCGCCTGGCAGTCGGGCCGGCATTCGATCTCGCAACCTCCGAGCCCTGGGATGGCCGGGTATATGCCTCGGGAGCAATCACCTTCGGAGGAACGGTCATCCCGGTTGCCGTCTTCTGGGGACTCCACTACGCGGCATTGCGGATTTGCGACGACCTCGCCCGCCAGGGGTTCTGCCGCCGATTCACTCCATGGCGATCGATGCTGGCGTGGGCCAAGTGGGTCGGCCGGGTGCGGCTGCCGTGAGCCTGCCTTTCTCCGGCGATGTCGGGAGGTGCGGGACGTGAGTTACACGCTGTCGGGGCGCATCCAGACCCGCCTTTTCCTGATCGCCACGGTGGGGGTGGCGTGGACGGCGCTGATCACTCCCTTCGTCCCCAGCTCATCGCTATCCCAGATGGGGATGGCCAACACGATCATGACCAAGTTCATGACCACCATCCCGATCGGCCCCCAGCAGAGCCTTCTTTTCGTCAATTACCAGATGACCTTCGAGACTCTCGGGCTCATGGCCGGGCTGGGGATCGCCTGGGAGATCGTGTACCACCGCCTGCAGGGGTTACGCTGGGACCAGGACTGGCCACCTCTTTTCAGTCTCGTCACCGTGGTCCCCGAGGCGGTCGCCCTCTGGTATGTGTCCTGGGTAGCCGGAGTGTTCCCCCCCGGGCCAACCGGGTTCTCCTCGCCGGAAATGGAGATGTTCGTGATCCACATCACGACGGTGTGGCTGGTGATGTGGCTGTTCTCCCTGGGACCGCTGCGGGTGATGCTGCCCAGGTGGCGTTACGAGGGAGGGGCGATTCTGGTTCGGGGGTGACCTCGCTCAAGGTGGGCAACAATCAATGCTCCACCACATCGAAGAACTGGCTGGTCCACGAGCCGAAGCGGCGGGCGCCAGTCTTGGTGGTCATTGGACCGAACTCGCCATAGCCGGTTCTGCGGCCCCGGAGTTGCCCAGCGTTTACGTCGCGATCGGTGACCGGAGAAGACGATCGGGTGGGGAGCTGGTACAGGCCGCCGTCTGGGGTCAGATTCGACCAACCTCGGCGATCGAGGCGCACCGACCCCCACACCCACCGCTGCCTGGGTGGCCCGGTCATACCGATCAGCAAAGTGGGAGCATCAGCCGGATTCGCAGCCCACTGTTGCACCTGCTTGCCAACCTGCCACCATGCTCGGATCCGAGCGTGGACGTCTGCAGGGTTCATATGCCGCCGGGGAGCGGCTCCCTTGCGACCATCAGAACCGAAGAAGCTGGCCGCACTCACATAGACCACCAATGCCCCTCCCAAGGAGGCAACTTCATCCCGGGTCAGTGGACTCTTGTACTGGCTCCTTGACAACGCCGTCGGGAGTCCCAACGGAACGAATTCGCGATGATGGCCGTGGACGGCGTTGAGAAGCCCCGGTTCTCCCCATAGGGCCGAAATCAGACCAGCCTCGATCGCCAGCGCCTGTTCTTCGTCGGCACACTCCATAATGTCGACCGCCGGGGCGATCCTCTTGCCGGCGAGTCGCCGGAACCATTGCGCCACCGCCTGCTTGTCCTGCTTGGCAACGCGCTCAGCGATCTTCTCGGCGTCCTTCTGGTCAAAGATGTCCCGGACAACCTTGTCGACCCGGTCACCGGTGCCCTTCCCGACGTAGCGGATCGCCCGTGTATCTGGATCGCGATAGATGTACACGTAGTGGCTGCTGGCTCCCATTTCCTTCAATGTGGCGCTTGCTGCCACCTGGAGAGCGGGTGAACAGGTACGGGTAGTGACCACGCTGCGGCCATCGTGAGGCACGGCGACAGCCCTTTTCCCTGGTGGACAGGACCTGTCACGCCCTCGGCGTACGCTCGCTCCACTGTTCTACCCAAGGATATCCACGAAGGAGCTGGTAGGATGAACGCTATGGCTGCAGGCGACGACGCCCTGAGTCCCGAAGAACGGCGCCGGTTCCTGCGCGCATTGAAGAGCGACGCTGCTTTTCGCGAGGAGGTTCAGAAGGAGGTCCTGACCGAGAGGCTCCTCGAAGTCCCCGACCGGCTGGACCACCTGGAAGTCCGGATGGACCGCTTGGAGGAGCAGATGGCGGAGAACGCCCGGCAGATCGCCGGCCTCACCGCGGCGGTCAACGCCCTGATCGACCACCAGGCCGAGCTACGCAGGGACGTGAACGGCTTGGTCGAAACCACCGGCAGGATCATCCGTATCATGGAGGCTGGCTTCACCGAAATGCGGGAGGGCTTCCGTGATCTGCGCACAGACATGGAGAACGGGTTCAGTTCGATCGAGACGAAATTCGATGCCAAGTTCGACCAGGTGAACGCTGAGATTCGCGACCTCAAGAACCGCCGCGCTTCATAGCTCGCGGGCCATGGGTGGGCCTTGTGTGTGGGCCTTGTGCAATCAAGGACGGCCCTCTCCGACTCTCCCGTCGCCGGGGAGCATCGAGGAAGGGATGACGATATCGGAAGTCGCGGCGCCTGTCATGGGGGTCGGGATACCAACGCACCCAAGGCGGCCTTCTTGCTACCAAGCCCTCGGCGCAGTGCTCCGGCCTTGCACCCGGGGGTGAAGCGCCGTCTGCCCCACGGTTAGACCGGGCGTTGTTGAGCTTCGATGTATTGGCGGAGAACGCTGATAGGAGCGCCTCCAACCGAGCCGGCAAAGTAGGAACCCGACCACAGCTTGTTTGCTCGGTAGTAATGACGACGAAGGTCGGGAAACTCCTGGCGTAGTCGGCGGGCAGAAACGGCCTCCGGCGAACGCCAGCGGCTCCTCGGCCTGGAGGCCCGCAAGGCGAGACAGATCACCTATGCAAAGCGTCACAACCAAGGGAGGTACTCCAAGAGACTGAGAAGGACTATTGCCGAGATCGGCGCCTTGAAGGCCCGCCAGGCCAGACGACGTCTCGATTTCACCCACACCCTCACCGCCGACCTCACCAAGAACCACGGACTGGTCGGTACCGAGGACCTGGCAGTGAAGTCGATGACGGCATCCGCCAAGGGCACAATCGAGGCCCCTGGGACCAAGGTAGCCGCCAAGGCCGGACTGAACCGCGGCATCCTCGACAATACTCCGGGGACACGAGCCCGCCAGCTCGACTACAAGTGCGCCAAGCTCGGCTCGGTCCACGTCCGGGTACCGGCACCCAACACCTCCCGGCGATGCAGCCGGTGCAAGGCGGTAGACCCAGCCAACCGCCCCGGCTGCGGGCGGATCTTCGCCTGTGTGGCCTGTGGACATCAAGACCACGCCGATCACAATGCCGCGGTCAATATCCGCGAGGCAGCGGTGGCGAGATACGAAGTAGTAGTGCCGACCGCGGGACCCGCGGGGGCGAGAGCCCACAACAGCACGGGCAGGCGTAAGCCGAGTCAGAGCCGAGAGGCCGAAGGCGCATCCGTGAAGCAGAACACCACCTCGGTGGTTGAAAGCAGAGTGGCGTGAACAGCGCCACCGAATCCCCGTCCTTTTAGGGCGGGGAGGCGTCAATGCGGTGCGCCACCGTTCGGAGCGGGACCGGTGGACGGGTCGTCACACCCGAGCGCGACACTTCCGCCATGGCTTTTTCCTCTCGACTCCTCGATAGCATGGAACCGTGAGCGTTGCCGCTGTCCCCACCCACCATCGCTTCACCGTCGACGAGTACCACCGGCTCGCCCAACTGGGCTTCTTCGCCCCCGGTGCCCGGGTGGAGCTCATCGACGGCGAGATCATCGAGATGACCCCGATCGGCAGCCCCCACAACGCGTGCGTGAATCGGCTCGCCAAATTACTATTCGCCCAGGTCGGTGACGATGCCATCGTCCAGGTTCAGGGGCCGGTTCGCCTCTCCGGCATCGCCGAGCCGGTGCCTGACATCGCGGTCCTGGCCTACCGCGATGACTTCTACGAGTCGGGCAAGCCGGGACCGGAAGACGTCCTCTTCCTGATCGAAGTCTCCGATTCCACTCTCCGCTTCGACAAGGGCCGCAAGAAGCGGCTCTATGCCTCCTCGGGAATTGCCGACTACTGGGTGGTAGACCTCGCCTCACGCCAAGTCTCCGTCTTCGCCAAGCCCGGTCCCGGCCGCTACGGTGCTTCCTCGATTGCCCGTCCCGGAGACGTGCTGGTGCCTCGGCTTCTGCCCGACCTCTCGGCTCCCGTCTCGGAGATCTTCGGCATCCGGTAGAAGGGGCGGTCACACCCTCGGCGTACGCTTCTCACCGAGAGGCAAGAACATGATTTCGACCCGAGGAATCCCGTTAAGGAGCTGGTAGAATGAATGCTATGGCTGCAGGCGACGATGCCCTGAGTCCCGAGGACAAGCACCGGTTCCTGCGCGCATTGAAGAGCGACGCTGCTTTTCGCGAGGAGGTTCAGAAGGAGGTCCTGACCGAGAGGCTCCTCGAAGTCCCCGACCGGATGGACCACCTGGAAGTCCGGATGGACCACCTGGAAGTCCGGATGGACCGCTTGGAGGAGCAGATGGCGGAGAACGCCCGGCAGATCGCCGGTCTCACCGCGGCGGTGAATGCCCTCATCGACCACCAGGCCGAACTGCGAAGAGACGTGAACGGTCTGATCGAAACCACCGGCAGGATCATCCGTATCATGGAGGCTGGCTTCACCGAAATGCGGGAGGGCTTTGCCGAAGTGCGGAAGAACTTTGCCGAGGTCAACAGGCGTCTCGATCGCCTGGAAGGTGCGGCCTGAAGCCCGAGTCGGTTGGTCGACCGGCTGGAGCGCTGCTGCGCAGAAGTCGTCGACGCAGCGGTCGGATGTCCGACCAGAGCCGGGCGATACCAACCGCCCGTATGCCCTCCCGCAGACGATAGGTGTCGCTACCGGGATAGACGACGTCCAATGAGTCGAGGCCGAGATCATCAATGGCGATTCGCATCGATGGCGTGACCACCGGTGAATCCGCGCGCTTGAACTCGAATCCACGCCGCTGGTTACCGCTCACGATGATCAGGTCCACGCCTCTCGCTCGGCGAGTGAAATAGGCCGGAGCGCTTCGGCGCGTTGTCACACCCTCGCGCGACACTTCCAATCGGGCCTGCAGATGGCCGGAAGGTTTCCGAGAAGGAAGGTTGTACCATGGTAGATGTGGCGTTGACACCCGATGAACGAGCGAGGTTCCTGGGAAGCCTGAGTAGTGACGCGGAGTTCCGCGAGGAGGTCAGGCGCCGCATCTTGACCGAGGAGCTGCTGTCCATGCCCGACGCCTTGGTGCGCCTCATGGGAGCGGTGGGCCAGCTCAGCCAGGACGTACGAGCGGGGTTCGGATCCCTGAGGAGGGAGTTCGGATCCCTGAAGACGGATTTCGAGTCCCTGAAGACGGATTTCGAGTCCCTGAAGACGGAGCTCCGCTCGGAGATGAAATCCCTGGAGACGGGGCTCCGCTCGGAGATGGGCAAGCTCAACGAGCGGTTGGGTGAGATGGCCGAGGACGGCGCAGACGCAGTACTGGTGGCCGCCCTCAAGCTGAAGGGATACCGCGTACTCGGAGAGGCAGCCCCCGTCGAGATGGGAAGCGGTGAGGTGGACGTCGCGATTGCGGTCGAAGACGTCTCCGGACCGAAGACCGCCGTGGTGGAAGCGAAGTTCCGCCTGCGTGCGTCGCACGTGCGAACCTATTCGCGCCGGCTGCAGAGCGATGGCTGGAAGGAGGCAATGCGCGAGGCGGGATTCTCGCCTCCCTGGCTCCCGTATATCTACGGAAGCCGGGTCTACCTCGACGCGCTTTCCGAGGCCGGCGAGGCGGGCATCGGGGTCCTGGCTCCTGCGGGGGAGAGGCTCCCGCCGGCCGCCGTGGCCTGAAATCCGGATCGGTTGCCCGACTGGCCGGAGCGCTTCAGCCGACCCGAGCGCGTTACGCCCCCAGCTCCCCCACCACCCAGTCGATGCACTCGGTGAGCGCCTCCACGTCCGCCGGGTCGATCGCTGGGAACATGGCGATGCGGAGCTGGTTGCGGCCGAGCTTGCGGTAGGGCTCGGTGTCCACAACTCCGTTGGAGCGGAGGACCTTGGCCACCGCGGCAGCATCGACGGACTCGTCGAAGTCGATGGTGCCCACCACGTGGCTGCGCATGTCGGGGTCGGCGACGAAGGGGGAGGCGAACTCAGAATTCTCCGCCCAGGTATAGAGCCGCTCAGCCGAATCATCGCAGCGCGATGTGCTCCATTCAAGGCCACCGTTCCCGAGCATCCACTCCACCTGGTCGGCGAGGAGGAACAGGGTGGCCAGCGCAGGCGTGTTGTAGGTCTGGTCCTTGGTCGAATTGTCGATGGCCACCGCGAGATTGAGGAACTCGGGGACCCAGCGGTCGGTGGCCGCGCTCAACCGCTGCGCCCTCTCCAGCGCTGCCGGGGACATCGCCGCCAGCCACAGCCCACCATCACCTGCGAAACACTTCTGCGGAGCGAAGTAATACACATCGAACTGCGATGAGTTGACCCTGAGACCGCCGGCCCCCGACGTCGCATCCACCGCAACAAGCGCTCCGGGATCGGCACCGGCCGGGCGGGCGATCTCCATCATTACGCCCGTCGAGGTCTCGTTGTGGGTAAGAGCGTAGAGGTCGATGCCCTCCCTGCCCACCGCCTCGGGGTGAGTCCCCGGTTCCGACTCCACTACCTCCGGTGCATCCAGATGGGGCGCCTTTTTCACCGACGAGGCGAACTTGGAGGAGAACTCCCCGAACACCAGGTGCTGGCTCCTGTTCTCTACCAGGCAGCAGCAGGCCACCTCCCAGAAGCAGGTGGTGCCCCCATTGCCCACCACGATCTCGTAGCCCTCGGGGAGGCCGAACAGTTCGGCGAGGCCGCGCCGCACCCGCCCCACCACATTCTTCACCGTGGCCTGGCGGTGCGAAGTCCCCAGGTAGGAGGGGCTCACTTTTCCCAGGTTCTCGACAGCCGCGGGGCGCACCTTGGACGGCCCCGATCCGAATCTCCCGTCGCCGGGGAGCATCGAGGACGGGATAGCGATGTCGGGAACGGGAGTGTCTGCCATGGGGGCCAGGCTACCAAGGCGGTCGAGGCGGCCTTTTTCAGCGGTGGAGTGCCGCCGTGCGCAACGTGGCTGGTGGACGGGTCGTCACACCCCTGCGCGACGCTTCCTCTGTGATTCGACCCGAGGAAGCATACGAAGGAGCTGGTAGGATGAATGCGATGACTGCAGGCGACGACGCCCTGAGTCCCGAGGACAAGCGCAGGTTCCTGCGCGCCTTGAAGAGCGACGCTGCTTTTCGCGAAGAGGTGCAGAAGGAAGTCCTGACCGAGAGGCTCCTCGAAGTCCCCGACCAGATGGACCGCTTGGAAGGGCAAATGGCCGAGACCGCCCGCCAGATCGCCGAGCTCACTCAAACGGTCACTGGTCTCACTGCTGCGATCAATGCCCTCATCGACCACCAGGCCGAACTGCGCAGAGACGTCAATGGTCTGATCGAAACCACCGGCAGGATCATCCACATCATGGAGGCCGGCTTCACTGAGATGCGCGAAGGCTTCACCGAGATGCGGAACAGGTTCGCCACGATGGATGACAAGATCGTGGGACTCGACGGCAAGATAGATGCGCTGGACACGAAGTTCACCGCCAAGCTCGACCAGGTCAACGCGGAGATTCGCGACCTGAAGAAGCGTGCCTCGTAGCCGTTTCGCTGACACGGCTCACAGTGGGTCTCCTTTTTCCTCCTTCCCATCCGGTCACACCCTCGGCGTAGAGTCACTGGCGTGGACGAACCCGATCCAGAACGGCTGCGGCTCTATCGCTACCTGGGCGCCCAGGAGGCGGCCGACTACATCGCAATCATGTCGCTTTTCACCGAGGCGATCCTGGCCGAGTGGTCCGCTTCCGACGTGGCTGCCCGCGGGCTCGACCTGACGGTGGAGACGATCGCCGCCCGGTGCGCCTACCTGGCGGAGATGGGCAACCTCATTATCAGCCCCCGCGAGGTCCGGGTGACTTCGATCGCCGAGTACCAGAGCCAGCCGGCCCGCTACACGGTCTCGGCTCTGGGCGCCCGCCTGCACCGGGAAGTGGAGGCTTTCCTAAGCGTGACCGGCGGAGCCCGGGAAGTACCCCGAGAGCTGCTCGCCCTGATCGCCGACGGCCTCACTTCACTCGACATCCACGGGGACCCCGAGACACTCGCCGGTTCGGTGTCAACCATCTTCGGCCAGTTCCACGAGTTCGCCGCCGCGGTGACCGACTTCTACACCTACGTCGGCGGGGTGATCACCCGAAGCGATCTGGACGGGGACGAGTGGGCTGGCTTCAAGAACCTGCTCCTCGATTACCTGGACACCATCATCGACTCGGTCCGCCGCTACACCCCGGCTATCTGTAGTGCCCTCGACCGCCTGCGCCCCGAGCTGGCGGGACTGCTGGAGCGGATCACCTCCAACGACAGCGCTTTTGCCGCCTTGGAGCAGGCAACCTCTGTCGGGGGTGTCCCCAGTGGTGAAGCGGTGCAGCGCTCCCGGGGCCGCGCCTTAGCCGACTGGGACCAGCTCTCCGACTGGTTCGCCGGTTCGGGATCGCGCCACCTGCGGGATGCGGCCGATCGGGCACTGAGCGCCCTGCTCTCCACCCTCAAGCGGATCAACTCATCCGGCAACCAGGAAGCCTCGATCCGCCGCAGCTTTCTCAAACTGGCCAGCTGGTTCCACGCGGCCACACCCGCCGAGGCTCATGTATTGGCGACCTGTGCCTTCGGTCTCTACGGTTCCCGCCACCTTGGCTTTCCCCTCCCCGACGAGATCGCCGAGGCGGTCCCCGCCACCATGAGCTGGTGGGACTCCCCCCCTGCCCCGGTCCCCCTTTCCCTCAGGGAACGCGGCGACCGTGTCCCCCGGGGATCGGCCGCTGTGGCACCCAACCACCTCCACCAGCGCCGCAAGCTGCTCGAGGCCCGGGACCGGGAAACCGCTCGGCGGGCGGCAGCCTGCGCCGAGCTCCTGGCAGTGGGGGCCGACTTGGAGGCGGTGAAGCTGTCGGCCGCAGCCATGGAGGTACTCCTGGAGCTCTTGTCGTCGGCGACCTCCGGCGGCTTTTCCACCCTCACCGACTACCCGGTCGCACTCCACTCGTTACCGGCGATCGGAACCATGGTGGTGCGCTCGGAATCAGGCAGCTTGACCGTGCACGGGCGATCGCTGGTGATCGCCGCGCCCGGGGCGATGGTGCGAACCGCGGCAGCTATCGCTTCGAGGGGGGTTCCTCTTGCGGGGTCCTTGCCGGGGGCCGACGCCTCGATCGGGGCCGTTCCTGGGGCCCCACGGTGAGCACGGAGTCCAGGCGGGAAGCCGCTCGCCGGCTCCTGGCCGCCCCTTTCCTCCTCGCCTCCCACGACCCGGAGACCCACCTGACCATCCGCCGGGAAGCCGACGAGCTCTCCAAGCTCTTCCGCTCCTACCTGGGATACCGCCTGGAGGTGGACTCCCGCTGGGCCCGGCTTTTCAAGGCTGGGCGGGGGGAGGGTGACGGGCGGGCGTTCCTGCGTGCGGGTACGAAGATGCCTTTTTCAACCGATGACTACACCTGCCTCGCCCTGCTGTGCGCGGTACTGGTCTCCTCCCGGAGGCAGGTGCTTCTCTCGACGGTGGTGAAGGACGTGCGCCAGGCGGCGGTGGAAGCGGGAATCGACCTGGGCGAAGACTCGCTGTCGGGCCGCCGGAATATGGTGCGGGCTCTTCGCTGCCTGATCGACCTGGGTGCGGTGGTCGAGGACGCCGGCTCGGTCGGTTCCTTCGGCAACACCCTGGCCAGCTTCGATGAGGACACTACCCAGGAAGCACTTCTTTTCGTGGAGCCGGAGATCATTCGCCTGCTCCTGGCTGTGAGCTTGCGGGAAGTTGACTCCCCTGCCGAGCTAATCCGACGATCGTCGTCGGTGGCCCCCGATGCGGTTCGCCACGCGGTGCGAAGGCGGATGGTGGAGTGCCCGGTGGTCATGGCCGGAGACCTCTCCGAGGAGGAGCTGGCCTGGCTTCGCCAGTACCAGCGCCGCGAAGCGGGACACCTGGAGAACGACTTCGGCTTGAAGCTGGAGATACGAGCCGAGGGAGTGGCGGCCTTCGATCCCCACGAAGAGCTGAGCGACATGCCCTTTCCCACTGGCGGCACCCTGGGGCATATTGCGCTGCTGGCGGTGGCCGAACTGGTCTCCCGCCTGACCGGGCAGGCCCGAGGAGAAGTTCAGGGAGAGGCGCCCCACCCGGCCCCGGCAACCCAGGGAATAGTCGAACCGTCCTACCTCGCCCGGCGCGACCTGGTCGCCGTCCCGCCCGGACTGCTCAACTCGATTGTGCATGAGCTGCTGGCCACTCACCCCCGAACATGGGCCAAGGACCAAGCCACCAAGCCCGAGCGTCTGGTTGCCGACGTGGAGGACCTCCTCGAAGGCTCCGGCCTGATGGAGCGCACCGGCACCGGCGAGTGGATGTTGCGGGCGGTGGCTGCCCGTTTCCTGCCATCGGTGGAAGACGAGGAGGACACTGGGGTTCGGTCCACCCAGGACAACCTCTTCGACATGGCGACGACATGAGCTTCCCTGGAACACCCCGGCATAGGGGCCCCGGCCCGAGGATCTGATGACTGACCAGCTTTTTACCGCCGTATCCCAGGTTGCCCCCCTGGAGCCCGCCTCACGTCTGGGCCGGTGGGTGCTGCATCGAGGAGGCATCATCAACGTCTGGCAATACGACCAGGCCGAACTGCACTTCGCCGGGGGTAGGGCTCTGCTTCGTGGCAAGAACGGGGCCGGCAAGTCCAAGGCGCTGGAGATGCTCCTTCCGTTCCTGCTCGACGGTGACACTCGGGCGATCGACGCCACCGGCCGGGACCGCACCACCGTCTACTGGCTGATGACCGACGGGCGGGACCCGGGGAGCCACGTCGGATACGTCTGGCTGGAGCTGCGGATGACCGGCGAAGACGGGGAGGAGCGGTTCTTCACCATCGGGGCCGGGCTGAAGGCGGCCACCTCCACCCGCCTGGCATCGAGCTGGTTCTTCCTGGCCGAGGACATCCGGGTGGGCGCGGAAATCCGGCTCGACAAGGACGTCTCGGTGGACAAGCTCAAGGAGATGCTCGGCGCTGACGCGGTGTCGATGACGGGAGCCGAGCACCGGCGCAAGGTTGCATCGCGGCTTTTCGGAATCCATGACGATTCCCGGTACCGGAACCTGCTAGTGCTGCTACGGCGGCTGCGCGACCCGAACATCGGCGAGCGGATCGAAGCCGGCGAGCTGGCCGCAGTGCTCCGGGAAGCACTTCCCCCGCCCTCCGAGGAGATCCTGGCCAAGGCAGCAGAGCGCTTCGACACGCTGGAGCAAGTGCGCGAGCAGATGGAGAGGACCGAGAAGAACGCAACGGTCCTGGCTCGTTTTTCGGAGACCTACTCCGGCTACGCACGAATGGTCCTGGCGGGTCGCTCCCGTTCAGTCATCGAGTCCGACCGGGCGCACCGGCGGGCCGCCAGGGAATCGGCACGCCTGGCCGAGGTGGCCCGTCTCGCCATTGCTGCCCGGGAAGAAGCCGACGCCGCCCTCCAGAAGCTGCGAGACGACGAGGCTGCCGCCCTTCGGGAAGTCGAGGAGCTCCAGCGCAGCGAGGACTACAAGCAGCATCTGAACCTGATCGACCGGCGCCGGGCAGTGGACGCCCAGGACTCGGCGGCCGCCTCGGCCGAGAGATCCGCCGCCGAACTGGCCGAGGTAGCCCGCACCGCCCTAGCCGACGAGCAGGCTGCCGGAGCCCGGGTGGTAGCAGCGCGAGAAGGAGTCGACTCGGCCCGCCCCCCGCTCCTCCGCCTGGCAGCCGAGGCCGGGATCGACCAGGGAGTCATCCCCCATGAGGCCGGGGACATCGCCGCCGCTATAGCGGTCGCAACCGGCCGGCGGCGCCTCGCCGATCACGTTCGCTCCCTGGCGGTCGCCGCTGACTCCGCCGCCGGGACGGCCCGGCATGCAGATGAGCAAGCTGCACGTTCCGAGGAAGACCTGGCACGCAGCATCGCCGAAGTCGATACGGCCCGCGCCATCTGGGGTACCGCCAGCCGTGCCTGGCGGGAGGCGGTGGAGGCGTGGACCACCCAGGCCACCCCGGGTGAAGACCTGCCCCCGGTCGACTGGCACCGGCTGAAGCGAGAGCTGGGAGTGGGCCCTACCGGTGGCGGCCGTATCGCCGAGCTGAGAGACATTGCCCGTTCGCTCCTCGCTCCGGCCCAGGAGGCGGCCAAGGCAGCCGAGGTAAGTGCCCGGGTCGAATTGGCCGCGGCCGAGGCATCCCTGGAAGAGCTGGAATCGCAGCGATCCCTCCTCGAAGCTGCGGACGAGGCAGTCCCTCCGGCCAGCAGGTTCCGCCGCGCGGAACGGGACGGTCAGGCGGGCGCGCCTTTTTACGAGCTGGTGGACCTGGTGGGCGGTCAGGCGGAGGAAGACCGTGCCGGCCTGGAAGCCGCCCTGGAGTCATCCGGCCTCCTGGATGCCTGGGTGTCCGCCGACGGCTTGGTACTCCACCCCTCCACCCAGGACGTTCTCTTCTACCCCGGCGCACCCCTTCTGCCGGAGGGGGTGCCCACCCTGGCGACCGTTCTTTCCCCGGTGACCAGCGGGGAGGTTGCCGGGGAGACGGCGGGAGACACGTCGGGGGAATTCTCAGAAGGCCGCCCCAGCTCGGAGCTGGTGTCCCGGCTGCTGGCCACGGTGGCACTCGGCCCGACCGACGGCCATCCCTGGGTAGCTCTCGACGGTCGCTGGTCGGTTGGCCCACTCCGCGGCTCCTGGCGCAAGGAGGCAAGCGAGTACCTAGGTGCCTCCACCCGGCGCGACACCCGGCAACGCCGCCTCGCCGAGCTGGTGTGCCGCTGCGATGAGCAGCGATCGAGGGTTTCGGTGGCGACCGAGCGGGTCGCCAAGCGGCGGGGCGCCCGGGAGGACCTCGAAACAGCAGCAGCCGCTTTTCCCACTGGCGAAGAGGTCAGGGTGGCTGCATCAGAAACCGCAGCGGCGGAGACGGTGGCCGAGCGGACCCGTTCCCGCCATGATGCCGACCGGCGGGCCGCTGAGCAGGCTCGTACCGAAGCCGCCCGGCGAGCCAGCGAGCTGGGCCACGCTGCGGCTGCCGACAACCTTCCGACCCAGATAGCCGAATTGGATGCAGTCAGTCACGCCGCCCGGGATCTTTGTGCCGGGCTGGCCGCCTGGGAAGGACTGTGGGCCCGGTGGTCCGAGCTGGTTTCCGATCACTCGGCGGCTGCCGAGCGCCGGGCTCAGCGGGAAGCTACTGCCGCCGGTGCTTCAGCCCGAGCGGTCGATCAGCGGCGCCAGCACCGGATCGAGGCTGATGCGCTGGCCGCCTTGGAGGAGGCGGTGCAGTCCACGGTTGCGGCTGTCCTCGAACGTATCCGCGACTGCGAACGGCGACGGGATGCCGTCGCGGCCGGCATTGGCCCGGCCACCCGCCAGGCATCCGACGCTGCCCGGATCGAAGGCGACGCGGGCTCCACCGCTCGGGCGGCCGAAGCGCAGGTTGCGCCGGCATTGGAGGCCGTCGAAGAAGCATGCGAGAGGCTCGCCTTCGCGGCGGCCCTCCCGGGGGTGGCCCAGGCTGCTCTGGGCGAGCAGCTTCCTGCCATGCCCTCCCTGGAGAAGGTGCCGCTGGAGGGTGAGGGCGGGACGGTGGGGCTGCCCGGGGCTTCGGTTGGACGCACGCCGGACGGCGAGCGGAGATCGCTCGCCGGGATCCTTGTGGCCGCCCGCGCCATCACCGCCCAACTCGGGGAGGTGGCCGAAGTGAGCGATCAGACGGTGATGAACCGGATGCAGGAGGCGGAGTCCTCCTTGGCGGGAAGCTTTGACATCGGCTATGGGGAGTCCGGGGGCGTCAAGTACTTCCTGGTCGCCGACGACACCGGCCGTCGGCCCCTCCCGGAGGTCGCCGATCTGGTGATCGCCGAAGCCAAGCGGACCCGCCAGAGGCTGGTCGATCGGGAACGGGAGGTAATCGAGAAGTTCCTCTTGGGCGAGCTGGGAGAGGAGATGCGCCTCCGTCTGCTCGAGGCTTACGAGCTGGTGGAAGCCGCCAACCGAGCGCTATCGGGTGTCCGCAGCTCCCACGGCAAAGGTGCTCACCTCGAATGGCGGATGACCGACGAGACCTCCGAAGCTGCTCGGTCCGCTTCCCATCTCCTAATAAGATCGCCCCGCTCGGCCTCCGAAGACGACCAACTACGCACCGCATTGATGGAGCTGATCCAGGCCCAGCGGGAGTCCGACCCGGTTGCCAGCTATTTGGTGCACCTGCGGGCTGCCCTGGACTACCGGCACTGGTACCGCTTCGTGGTACAAGTGGTGGACGACGCCCGGCCCGGATCCCTGCGGGCCCTCTCCCCGAAGCTGGGACTGTCCCAGGGGGAGCAACGGGTACTCTCCTACCTGGCACTTTTCGCGGCAGCATCGGCCCACTTCGACGGGATCGGAGCGCCCTGCCCCCGCCTGCTCCTCCTCGACGACGCTTTTGCCAAGGTGGACGAACCAACCCACGGAAGGCTCTTGAAGCTTCTGGTCGAGATGAACCTGGATTTCATGATCACCAGCGAGCGCATGTGGGGCTGTTTCCCCGAGGTACCCAGCTTGGAGATCTATGAAGCCCTGCGCGAGGTATCGGTACCCGGAGTCGCCCTGGTGCACTTCCGGTGGGACGGAACAACCCGCCATCTGGTCGGGCTTTGAGCGGGGTGCCGGGTGACGTTCTGGGGGAGGTGCCGGGTGAGGTTGTGGGGAGGGCGCCCGGGGGCGGGTTATCCGGTTGGTCGGTCACCGCGACGTACCCCCGGTGAGTGCTGCGGCTGATCACGACCTCGCTCGCCTGTGGGATCTGGTTGCCCGGCGCCTCGAACGAAACGGCCTTTCGCCGCAGGGAATCGTATCGATCGGTGAGTTGACCCGTTCCGAGCGGTTCGCCCTGGCCGGCCTGCTGAGCAGGCCGGTTACCCGGGAAGCTGCCCGGGTCGACCTGGCCGTGCTCGACCGCCGCATCCGGGAGGCAGGTCTTTCCTCTGGACTGGTCGCCATGGTCGAGGAGCGATCCGGACCCCTGGTCAACCGTCCCGCTTTGCGGGACACGGCCGCCCAGAGGCGCCGCGCCCTCTATGGGTTCGCTCGCTCCGAACTGGTCTCCCGCGGCCTGGCATCTGAGCCGTGGGTCGAGGAGTGGCTCTCGGCCATCCGCCCGGTGATCTCCCGGCTGGCTGCCGATCGGGCGCCCCGGGAACTCGAATACGCCATCGGCTGCATCGCCCGCCTCCCCCGGAACGGGTCCCGCCGGGGCCGCACCGAGCTGGCTTCACAAGTGGCCGGCAATGCCCATGCGCTCGACGACGGGACCGTGATGTCCACTCTCGTGCTGAGAGCCATCGCGCTGCAGTGCAGGGTCGAGGTCCCTCGCTCGTCGGCCTCCCGGCGTGCACTGTGGGAGTCGATCGGGGTCACCTGCGACGAGGTGTCGACCACCGTGCTCACCTACGGCCTTCGCCCCCCGGGTACCGAAGTCGCTCGCCCTCGGGATGTTGAAACCATCGCAGCAACGATGCGCGACCGCAGCGATGCCGGGTGCGAGACCCACCTGACCTTGCGGGACTTGAAGCGGATCGATCGCTTCGCAGAGCCCGGGCAGGTGGTGTGGATCACCGAGAACCCCCGGGTCCTGGAGGCGGCGATGGACGCGGGGTCACTTGCGGCGATGGTATGCACGGCCGGCAACCCGACCATCACGGTGACCACCCTTCTCGAACGGCTTGCGTCCTGCGGTGCCTCGCTCGCCTACCACGGCGATTTCGACTGGCCCGGCATCGCCATTGCCAACCGGGTAGCTGCGAGCTGCGGAGCCAGGCCGTGGCGCATGAGCAGTTCGGATTACGAAGAGGCATTGGCTGCGGCAGGAGCGCTGGTGGCTGATCTGCCCCGCCTCGAAGGACCGCCGGTGGAAGCGAGCTGGGACCCCTCGCTCGGTCCCGCCATGGAACGAGCCGGGCGGGCGGTCCACGAGGAGGCGATGCTGGAGACCCTGGTGGGGGATCTTGTCGTGTAAGAATCGACCGTGGCAACGGTCCTTATCGTGCAAGGATCGTTTCACGAATCGCGACCTCCTGAGGCAATCAGCCCCCCGACACGTCCTGGAGGCGCTTGCCCGAGGAGATCCAGGGCATCATCTCGCGCAATGCAGCCCCGACCTTCTCGATCTGCAGGTCGGCGTCGGCGGACTCCAGGGCCTTGAACTTCGGCCGGCCGGCCCGGTTCTCGGCTATCCACTCGTCGGCGAAGCGGCCGTCCCTGATCTCGGAGAGGATCTCCCCCATGGTCTCCCGCACGTGATCGTCGATTACCCGCGGCCCCCGGGTGAGATCCCCGTACTCGGCGGTGTCCGAGATGGAGAACCGCATCCCGGCGATCCCCT
>JAKAWH010000008.1:15753-44783 GCA_021817065.1 Actinomycetes bacterium | reverse complement strand
GGAGTCGGTGGCCCGAACCCGCACAAAGATGTGTAGGTGGTCGGGCATAACCTCGCTGGCGACTATCTCCCAGCCGTGGTCGTCTGCGATCTCCTCGAGTAGCCCGCTCAACCGGACTGCGACCCGCCCTCCAAGTATTGTCCGGCGGTATTTCGGACACCACACCACGTGTAGGCCGAGAGATGTGACGCCTCCGGAGGAGCGACCAAACCGGGCAGTAGACATTGCTCAATCACTATACGGGAGAGCTGTGACATCCGACCGAGATGTCGGGCTTACGGCCCGAGCCCCGATTCCCCTGACCGCTGAAGCCGCCAGTCCCCTCGGGGCGGATTGATGGATGCTGTAAGAGGGGGCAGCGGCGCTCCCCGGAGCAGGTGCTTCCGCCGAGTGCCGGGTGAGCGGGGTTCCGGGAGCTGGGAGGAGGTTTCCTGGGACGAGGCGCTTGTGACCGTCGCCGACGCAGTGATCGATGCGCTCGATGCGGCCGGCTCGGATGCAGTGGTGTTCGATCAGGGTGCCGAGGCGGGTGTCCTGGCGAGCATGGCTCGGACCCGCCTCGGCCGAGCACTGGACTGCGTGAATCTGGATGTCAATGCATCGGTGAGCGATGTGCACTTGGGTAACTGGGCGACCTTCGGAAACCTGGTGGGCGGGTCGACCGCCGACGACACGTTCCGCTCAGATGTTGTCATCGTCTGGAACGGCAATCCGGCGTTCACCCGCATTCCATATTTCCACTACCTCCCCGAGGCACGCTACCGGGGGGCGAAGATCGTTCTGGTGGCACCCGATTTCAGCCCGTCGGCGATTCACGCCGACATGTCCGTCCCGGTGCGCCCGGGGACCGACGCCGCGCTGGCGCTCTCGATGTGCCAGGTGATCCTCGAAGAGGGTCGTGCGGATCTGAATTTCGTTCGATCGCAAACCTATCTGCCTCTACTCGTGGTGTGTGCCACGGGCAGGTTTCTAACCGGAGCCGACATGGAGGCGGGAGGAATGCCCCACCGCTTCTACGGGTGGGGGGAGGGCGCTGCGGAGCAGGTCGACCCGGCCCGCTTCCGGCTTCCTGCAGGTGATGCGCGTCCCGAATGGGACGTGTTCGCCGCGCTGGCGTGTGCGATCTCGGAAAGAGCGGTGGCGCGGGGGCTGGAGGTGTTCCGAGACAGCCAGGGGGCCAATCGAAGCTTTGCCGACGTCGGTGGGTCGTTCATGGCGGGAGGGCGGCTAGCAGATGGGGAGTCGGTGCTGGACGAACTCCTGCGGGATAGCGCACTGTCCGGGAACCTGCCCGCCGACACCTCGCTGGCGACGATCCGCGAGCGTGGTTGGGTGCGGCCGGTGAGGTTGCCGCGACCGATGTCGAGCATGTGCGGCGCGGACATCTCGGCTTCCGAGCCCATGGTCGCGTACCGTACCCATGTTGAAGAGGGAGTTGCCTTCGAGACGCTGACCGGGCGAGCGCAGTTCTACGTCGATCACCCGTGGTTCCTGGAGGCCGACGAGCAGCTTCCCCGGCACAAGGAGACCCCTGCGATGGGAGGGGACCATCCCTTCTGCTTGACCGGGGGGGCATCCCCGGTGGAGCATCCACGCCACCAATACCACCAACCGGGTGATCCTGGAAACTACCCGGGGCCATCCGGTTGTGCACCTCAACCCGGGGGACGCGCTGGCTCGGGGCATTGGCGACGACGACCCGGTCGAGGTGTACAACGATCTCGGCTCGCTTACCGTGGCGGCCAAGGTGAGCGCCTCGGTGCGCCCCGGCCAACTCATCCTGTATGCGTCCTGGGAGCAGTACCTGTACCGGGATTGGCAGGACGGGATCTGGGTGGAGCCGGGAATGGTGAAATGGCTGCACTTCGCAGGCGGCTACGGCCATTTGGGATATTCGCCGCTCCAGTGGCAGCCTATCCAGTCCGATCGCGTCTACCGTGTCGACGTTCGGCCCGTAACACCTGGTTCGGGTTCGATCGAAGACTCGAAGATCCGTTCATGAGAACATGGGGTCACCGAAGGAGATGACATCGTGAACATCGGCAAGCGGCTATCGGCGACCCTGGGTCTCGGGATGTTTGCTGGCGTCTTGCTGGCGGTGACCGGCATCGTCGGGCTCAACCAGATACAGGACAACACCGACGCCGGCTACAGCCACGCCTCGGCGGTGGGTGACCTGGGGGAGCTCCACGACGCCTTGGGGGACGCCCGGGTGGACGTGCTCACCTATATCGACGCCTCGCCCGGGCAACGTCCAGCGATCCTCCATGGCAATTCGCCGCTGGTGCCGGCGAGCGTCGACGCGGTGGATGCCCAGATCCAGCAGGTGTCACAGGCCTACCTGGCATTGTCGCCCTCGGGCACCGACCGAGCGCTGATGAACCAGGGAATGCAGGCGTTCGAGCAGTGGAGGAGAGTCCGCGACGCTCAGGTATTCGCCGCAGCGGACCGGGGTGACACCGCAGGAGCGGTGCAGGCAGCGCTGGGGCCGCTGATGAGCGCGTACAACGCATATTCGGTGCCGTTCGACACCCTGGTCCAGCATGAAACGGCTGCCACGACGAGCGCGCTTGCTTCGTCGAAGGTGACCCATTCCGATCTGCAGAACCTTCTCCTATTGGTGATCATTCTCTCCCTGATAGGTGCACCGGCGCTCGGCATCATCTTGTCCCGCTCTTTGACCAAGCCGCTGGGACGAGCGGCAAGAGTCCTGGAGGAGGTGGCCGCGGGGGACCTGCGACCCCGAGTCGAGCACACCTCCCGGGACGAGGTGGGCCGGATGGCTCAGGCGCTGAACCAGGCACTGGACAAGATCGCTGCGGTGATGTCCACGATCAATCGTCATGCCGACGAATTGAGCCGGTCATCGGAGAACCTCTCCGCGGTGGCGATGCAGATGCTGGGCGATGCCGAATCCACCTCGACCCGGGCGAGCGCAGCCTCGGGCGTGGCCCTGCAGATCTCGTCGTCTGCCACGTCGGTGGCGGTTAGTACCGACGAGATGGTCGCGTCGGTCCGGGAGATCGGTCGCAACGCCTCAGAGGCGGCCACCATCGCGGCGTCGGCGGCGAAAGAGGTGGAGGCCACTAACGCGGTGGTCAAGCAGCTCGAGCAGTCGGCGGTGGCGATCGGCAACATCGTCAGCCTGATCGCCCGGATCGCCGAGCAGACCAACTTGCTCGCTCTCAATGCCACCATCGAGGCTGCCCGGGCCGGTGACGCCGGCAAGGGGTTCTCGGTGGTGGCCAAAGAAGTGAAGGACCTGGCCAAAGAGACTGCCAAGGCCACCGAGGAGATCGGCATAGTTATCGAGGAGGTGCAATCGCAGGCACTCCAGGCGGTGACCTCGATGGCCAACGTGACCAAGGTGATCGAGACCATCGACGCACACCAGGGATCGATCGCCTCGGCGGTGGAGGAGCAGGCCGCCACCACCAACGAGATCGCCCGGACCGTATCGTTCTCTGCCACGGCCATCTCCGACATCTCCGGGAACGTCAAGGGGGTGGCGGACACGGCGGCCGAGACCACCGAGGGAGCTTCGCAGATCGACGCTTCCGCAGGTGAGCTGGCCCGGATGGCGGCAGAGCTGCACGGTTTGACCGGAGCGTTCGTGTACTGAGAGATCGTTGTCCTTGGGACGGTTGACCGATTGCCAGCCGGCTGCCCTCCCACCCGGGACGGTCAGGGACGCAGTGCGCGGCCGAGAATGAGGGGAGCTACCGGGGCGACCAGGGGGCAGGGAAGGAAGTAGAAGCGCCGGCATTCCTGCACCTGGAATCCGGCTGCCTGAATGGCGGCAAGCGTGTCCCGGTTGCAGTTGCAGCCGCCGCCCACTTTGGGCCACCAGAGATTGGCCAGGTCCTGGAGGGTGTCCAGGGGCGCGTGGAACGCCCGGACGTGCTCGTAGAAGCGCAGCTCCCCGCCGGGGCGGATGACCCGGAACATCTCCGACAGAGCGGCCGACGAGTCGGGCACCGAGCACATCACGAAGGAGGAAACCCCGGCATCGAAGCTGGCGTCATCCGCGGGCAGCGAGTCGGCTGCGCCTTCCCGCAGCTCCACCGGGACGGGTGCTTGGCGGGCGGCTTCCGACGACATCTTCCTCATGTGGGCCTCGGGCTCGATGGCGACAACCGACGTCACTGCAGTCGGGTAGTGGGCGAAGTTCATTCCCGGACCTGACCCGACCTCGATCACCCTACCTTCCAGCCCGGAGAGCATCTTCTTACGATGGGTCTTGCCCCCCACTGCGTCCTGCCAGGAGGAGACCATCTTGTAGACGCGGGAGAAGACCGGGTGTTCGACGGCGGTTGGCATGGGGTCACGCTATCCCGGACAGGGGGGTCATCGCGGCTCGGCGTAGGAAGAGCGGAACTGTCGCAGGCGGAGGCTGTTGGTCACCACGAACACCGAGCTGAAGGCCATGGCCGCGCCGGAGATGAGGGGATTGAGGTATCCGAGAGCGGCCAGCGGGATCGCGGCCGCGTTGTAGGCGAACGCCCAGAAGAGGTTCCCTTTGATGGTAGCCAAGGTCCGGCGGGAGAGCCGGATGGCGTCGGCCGCGGTGCGCAGGTCCCCGCGCACCAGGGTAATGTCACTCGCCTCGATGGCTACGTCGGCCCCGGTTCCCATCGCCAGTCCCAGATCGGCTTGGGCCAGCGCGGCGGCGTCGTTCACCCCGTCCCCGACCATCGCCACCACCCGCCCCTGGTTCTGAAGCTTGATGACAGCAGCGACCTTGTCGGCTGGGAGGACCTCCGCTTCCACCTGGTCGATGCCGACGGAAGCGGCGACCGCGGTGGCAGTTGCCCTGTTGTCACCGGTGAGAAGCACCGGGGTGAGACCGAGTTCGCGCAAGGCGGCGATCGCCTCGGTGCTGGTGGGTTTGACCTGGTCGGCTACCACCAGCGCAGCGGTGACCTGCCCGTCCCACCCGGCCAGGACCACAGTCCGCCCTGCCTCCTCCTCGCTGCGCCGCACATCGTCGATATCGGTGGGGATCTGGAATCCTCGCTCGGTGAGGAAACCGGGGCGCCCGGCCAGGACCTGGTGCCCATCGACTGTACCGGTTACCCCGAGGCCGGCGGAGCTGGCGAATTCCTCGACGGCCAGCAGTTCTTGGGTCTCGTCGGCGGCTGCCTGTGCGATCGCCTGGGCTATCGGATGCTCGGAGGCGTGTTCCAGCGCACCGATCAGGCGGAGAACCTGGTCCCTGCCGTATCCGGCAGCGGGGCAGACCTCGACCAGTCCCATGCGTCCGGTGGTAACCGTTCCGGTCTTGTCGAGGATCACGGTGTCGACCCGGCGGGTGGATTCGAGAATCTGGGGGCCTTTGATGAGGATGCCCAATTGCGCTCCCCGGCCGGTGCCCACCAGGAGGGCGGTGGGGGTGGCCAGACCCAGTGCACAGGGGCAGGCGATGATGAGCACGGCGACCGCGGCGGTGAAAGCTTGTGCAGCGCCGTGACCGGTGAGGAGCCATCCGACCAATGTCACCAGGGAGATCGCTATCACGGCGGGAACGAATATCCCGGCGACCCTGTCGGCCAATCGCTGGACCGGGGCCTTGCCCGATTGCGCGGTCGTGACCAGTGCAGCGATCTGGGCGAGTGCGGTGTCGGCTCCCACCCGGGTGGCTCTCACCACCAGCCTCCCTCCAGCATTGACGGTGGCGCCGGTGACCGTGTCGCCAGGGGATACTTCAACCGGGACACTCTCTCCGGTGAGCATCGACTCGTCGACAGCAGAGGCTCCCTCGAAGATCACCCCGTCGGTGGCGATCTTCTCCCCCGGACGCACCACGAAGAGGTCGCCCACCGCCAATTGCTCGATCGGTACTCGCAGCTCGGTCCCCGCGCGCAGAACGGCGACGTCCTTGGCCCCCATCTCCAGGAGGGCGCGCAGCGCGGCTCCGGACCGGCGCTTGGCCCGGGCCTCTAAGTATCGGCCAAGGAGGATGAGCACAGTCACTCCCGAGGCGACCTCCAGATAGATGTCGGCGTTGTGGGCCGAGCCCGCCACCAGGCGGAAGCTCATGGTCATCCCCGAGTTTCCGGCACCCCCGAGAAAGAGCGCCCATACCGACCACCCGAAGGCGGCGAGGACGCCGACCGAGATGAGGGTGTCCATGGTGGCTGCCCGATGGCGCGCGTTGAGCCAGGCGGCGCGATGGAAAGGCCAGGCCCCCCAAGCGACCACCGGAGCGGCGAGGGTGAGCGACAGCCACTGCCAGAACCGGAACTGGATCGGGGGAATCATCGAGAGGGCGACCACCGGTACCGCAAGCACCGCTGAAATGACCAGGCGGACACGCAATGTCTCTGTCTCTGTCTCGTCGTGGTCGTGGAGGGAAGATATGCCTGTGGGCTCTCCATCACCATGCGATTCCGGCGAAACCACCGGCGCGGGGAGGTGCGCGGCGTATCCGGCGCCCTCGACGGTGGCCACCAGGCCTTCGGCATCCATCGTCGCCGGATCGAAATCGACCGCTGCGGTTTCGGTGGCGAAGTTGACCGTGGCGGTGACTCCCTCGATCCGGTTGAGCTTCTTCTCGATTCGAGCGGCACAGGAGCTACAGGTCATCCCTCCGATCGCCAGGTCGACATGGCCCGTTGACGAGGGACCGGCTGGCATACTCATAGGGCGTTCCTGCCGTTCAGGACTGGCTGACGACCTGGTAGCCCGCCTCGTCGATCGCCTCCCGGATCGCTTCGTCGTCGATGGACTCGGCGGTGACGGTGACCGTCTGGGCTTGCAGGTCGACGGTGACGGTGCCGATCCCGGCGAGCTTGTTGATCTCACCGGTGACTGAATTGACACAGTGCTGGCAGGTCATGCCCTCGACGTTGTAGGTGCGGGTGCTCACGGTGTGATTGCTCCTCTCATCTGGGTTCAGGTTGCTCGTGACGTTTCACGATCTGACAAGGCGTTCGACCGCGGCGACTGCCTCCCGAATCTTCTCGCTCGCTTCGGGGCCTCCGGCGGTGATCGCATGGGCGACGCAGTGGTTGAGGTGCTCCTCCAGGAGCCCCGTGGCCACCGCCTGGAGCGCACGGGTGGCAGCAGAGATCTGGGTGAGGACGTCGATGCAATAGACGTCCTCGGCAATCATCCGCTGCAGGCCGCGCACCTGCCCTTCGATTCGTTTGAGCCGGGCGAGGACGGGGTCTTTGTTATCGCTGTAGCCAGCCATCTAGGCCGCTCCCTCCGGAGCGCGGTCGGGAGTGGGTTTCCTCGGTGGCGGGATACCTCGCATTGGACAACTATACCCCATGGGGGTAGGGTCATTGGTTCCGGCGCCGATATTTCCGGTGCCGGAGAGGGGGTGGCGCCGCGGTGCCGAGGTGGTGTCGAGGGGCAGGCCAGCCAGACCGGCGGCCTTCTAGACTGCGTCTTTGCGCTGGAAAATCGCCCTCGCTGGTGTCCTCTCATTGCTCCTGATCGGCTGTGGCAGCGCTCGTCATTCTGGGGTGGGTGTCAGCGTGCGGGCGACGGGTTCTTCCGGTTTCGAGTCGATCCCCCTGGTGGACCAATCCGGGAGAACAGTGAGGCTGGCCGATTTCCGGGGAAAGGTGGTGGTCCTCGCTCCGTTCTTCACCCTGGGCGCCGACGATGTTCCGCTCACCACGGGGGTCTTCGAGCTGCTGCAGCGTTGGTTGTCTGGTGCTGGCTTGGCGGGCCAGGTCGTCCTTGCCGAGGTCAGCGTCGATCCCCAGGAGGACGATCCAGCAATGCTCGCCGCATATGCGAGGCGGGTGGGTTCGAGCTGGTACCTGCTGAGCGGAAAGGCCCGGGCTCTAAGAGCGCTGTGGAAGGACTTCGGCGTCTCCTACCAGGTGATCACCGAAACGGTGCCGGAGGAGGGAAACTGGCTGGACGGGCAACCCTTGACGCGCGATGTCAACTACACCGAAGGGGTATTCGTGCTCGATCGACGGGGGCACAAGCGTTTCACCGCAATCGGCCGTCCAGACCCCGGTGGTGTGCTGCCGCCCGCGCTTGCCTCGATGCTGGACGAAGACGGTCTCGACGACCTGGATAGTCCATCCGGTCCGACGTGGACCCCGGCAGGCGTGCTCGACGACGTGTCGAAGCTGATCGGGCAGGGTAGGAAGCTAGGGTAGGGATACTCTCGACCAGCCGCGCTCGAACGGCATCACCGGCATCGGGCGAGGTCACCCCGCCACCAGATACCCGACCGCACCGATGGCAGCGTGGTCGAGGTGGTGATCGAGGATGGCGTATCGGCCGGGGGTCGGCAGGGTCAGCTCCACGAAACCCCCCTGGCCGGGCATGAGGTCGAGGGCCTGAGAGGCTCCCTCGGTGGGGCTCCCCGGTTGGAGGAGGTAGGCACCCTCCTTGAAGACGGTGCCGAACTGGGCACCGATGACGTGGAAGGAGGTGTCATCGGAAGGCCCGGCATCGAGCACCCAGATGCGGATGGGTTTGCCGGCAGGCACATGAATCGGGGAAAAGGCGTAGCCGTCGGCATAGCCATTGAAAACCACCGCGCTGGCGCGTCCTGCCAGCATGGCGGAGTAGTCACCGGAGCGACCTGGGGGACCGAAATAGAGCTCGGACTGGACCATGACGAGTTCCTCGGACACCGGGGGGAGGATGGGCGGGTCCACGATCACCGCGCCGTACATACCGTTGGCCAGATGCTCCAGTATCGGAGGGGTGCCGCAGTGATAGAGGAAGATGCCGGCGTGGCTGGCGACGAACTCCTCGGTCATCGAATGACCCGGCGCGACGGTCGCCATCGCCTCGGTGGGCTGGCTTGCAGCGTGGAAGTCGAGCGAGTGGCCCATCGTTGAGCGGTTCACCAGGGTGACCTCGAAGAGGTCACCCACCTGGCCCCGTAGGATCGGCGCGGGGACCTGCCCGTTGAAGGTCCACATGTCCTGGGTGACCCCGGGGGCGACCGGGAGCTCACGGTCCTCGGCAACCAAGGTGATGCGGTGGACCGTCCCGCTGGGTGCCGGTTGCAGCACCGGGTCGAGGGGATGCCAGCCGGATGGGGGAGTGGCCGCCGGGTCGAGGACTGCATCGTGGGTGGCGGTACCTGCCGCACGAGACGTTCCGAGGGGAGTGGAACCCGGGACGGTGATGGTCAGGATCATGCCGGCTGCCTTGTGGCCTGGCACGGTGCACCAGAGTTGCTCGGTCTGGCCGACCAGGCCGATGTCCACTGTTCGTGATTGCCCGGGATCCAACATCCCTGTGCCGACTTTTCCTCCTTCGAGCTGGAGGTCGTGGCTCTCACCGCCTCGGTTTTCGACACGAAGGACGGCGCGGGTTCCCGATGCCACCGAGATCGAGGATGGCCTCACCCAGAGATCGCCGAGCTGGACGGAGAAGGTCCGGACCTGGCCGTTGGGGAGGACTGGTGCAGCGGTCGCAAGGGTGCCGGCCACGGTGGGGGAAGTGGGGCGGGTGGTGAACGCGACCGCGGCGAGTATCAGTGCGACGAAGGCGACGGCGAGAGATAGCACGGCGAGGAGCCGGCCGCTTCTCACGGTTCTCCCGCCGGTTCCCATCCGCGCCGGGGCGGGCGGGAAGCCCCGATAGGTTCACGGCTGCGGTAAACCACGTAGGGCCGGTAGAAGTAACCGAGCGGCGCGGCGAGCACGTGGACCAGGCGGGTGAAGGGCCAGATGGCCAGGAGCAAGAACGCGAGGAGCGCATGAACCTGGAAGCTCCAGGGCGCACCAGTCATGGTGGCAGCGACCGGGTGGAAGGTGAGCACATCGCGGAACCACACTGCCACCGTGGTGCGGTAGTCATAGCCGCCGGGGTGGCCGCTCATCCCGAATATGCCGACCCCCACTGTGTTCAGCACGCCGAAGGCGATCACAGCTCCGAGGAGGAGGTACATCGCCTTGTCCATCGTGGAGGTGACTGTGAAGACCGAGGGAGTCATGCGGCGTCGCCAGATGAGCAGGATCAGCCCCGCGACGGTGGCGATCCCGGTAATCGTACCCAACACCACCGCCACCAGGTGGTAGGTGTGCTCGGAGATACCCAGAGTATCGGTGAACGACTCTGGGACCAGCAGCCCCATCACGTGGCCGGCCAGGACGCCGAGGATGCCGAAGTGGAAGAGGGGCGAGGCCCAGGAAAGGATACGGTGCTCGTAGAGCTGCGAGGAGCGGCTGGTCCAGCCGAACTTGTCGAAGCGGTACCGCCATATATGTCCTACCACGAAGGAGGTGAGGCAGATGTAGGGGAACACGATCCATAGGAAGGTCCTCATGGGCAGGCCCCTTCGGACATCTCCGGGGCGGGCGCAGCCGGGGGGGCAGGGCAGGCCCCTTCGGACATCTCCGGGGCGGGCGCAGCCGGGGACGGGGGGGCAAGTGCATCGAGACCTACCAGTTCGGCAGGCGGGCCGGACATGGCGAGGTGGAGGACGTTCTCGGCTATTGAGGCCGGTGGCGGGGGGAGCACCGCTTCGAGGGACTGGAGGGCGTGGGCATAGGGGGAGCCGATCTCGTCCAGCGCGGAATGCAGCAGACCGATCCCCGCCCGGTGCTGGCGGAGCAGATCGAGAGCGACTCGCTCGCCGCCGGTGGCTGCCATCTCCAGCACCATGGGGAGGAAGTCGGGAAGCTCGGCGCTGTTGGGCTGGAGGCCGGCCCGCCGGTAAGCGTCCTGGAAGTGCCATAGGGCGGTGCCGCGCCGGCGAGTGTCCCCGTCGGTGTAGTAGCTGAGGTAGAGGCAGCAGCGGCGCTGGAGGTCGAAGGTGGCAACGTAGCCCTCCTGGAGACTGCGTAGGGGTGTTCTCGCCAGGTGGTCGATCAAGCGGTGCAGCGGTAAGCCGGCTGCTGTGGGCAGCGGACCGATGGCAGATCGGAACGATCCAAGATCAGAGACGAGAAGGTCGTCCGGGTAGCGCAGCAGGGTCGAGACCATCGCGTAAGTGAGGATCCGGTGCTCGCTGGCCATGGAAGTCCGGATGCGTCGGGCGGAACCGAGCAGTGTGTTCATGGCACGACGCTGCACCCGGGCAGCTCGTCGAGGGCGCGGGCTTGCTCGACGTGGGCGGCAGGGATGACGTAGCGGTCCTCGTACTTGGCGATGGCCAGCAAACGGTAGAGAGCTTCTATCTCGCTGGTCGACATACCCACCGACGCGGCGATGGAGGGATCGGTTTCCTCGCCGAGGTTCACCTGCCGCATGTGGGCCCGCATGGCAGCCAGCTTCTTCAGTGTCCTGTCCACCGGTTCGGTGTCGCCCGCCGAAAAGAGCTGGGCCAGGTACTCGGACGGTATCCGCAACGTTTGAATGGCGGCGAATAGGTTGGAAGCGTCCTCGCCGTCGTGACCGGAGCCGGCCAGGGCGTCAACCACCGGGGAGAGCGGGGGGATGTACCAGACCATCGGCATGGTCCGGTATTCGGGATGCAGGGGCAGGGCCACCCGGTAGTGGCAGGCGAGCTGGTATACGGGCGAGCGACCTGCTGCATCGATCCAGTCCTCGGGAACGCCGGCGCTCCGGGCGGCTGCAGTGACCGCGGGGTCGGAAGGATCGAGCAGGAGGGAACGCTGTGCCTCAAGAAGGTCGGTGGGGTCGGGGACCGATGCGGCAGCGAGCACCCGGTCGGCGTCATAGAGGAAAAGCCCGATGTAGCGGAGCCGCCCCACGCAGGTCTCCGCGCACACCGTCGGCAGCCCGACCTCGATGCGGGGATAGCAGAAGGTGCACTTCTCGGCTTTGCCGGTCTTGTGGTTGAAGTAGACCTTCTTGTAGGGGCAGCCCGAGACGCACATGCGCCATCCGCGGCAGCGATCCTGGTCGACCAGAACGATCCCGTCCTCCACCCTCTTGTACATCGCCCCCGAGGGGCAGCTCGCCACGCAGGAGGGGTTCAGGCAGTGCTCGCAGATGCGGGGGAGGTGGAACATGAAGGCGTTCTCGTAGTCCAAGCGGACTTTGTCCGATATCTCTTTGAGCAGCGGGTCGGCGGGCGACTGCTCATAGGTTCCCCCCAGGTCGTCGTCCCAGTTGGCCGACCACTCGATCTTCATCGGCCGGCCATCGATCTGGGAGATCGGCCGAGCCACCGGCGAGGTGTCTCCGGCAGGGGCCGAGACGAGGGTGTCGTAGTCGTAGGTCCACGGTTCGTAATAGTCGCGTATGGAGGGAAGGTTGGGATTGGAGAAGATCCGCAGCATCCGCCGGACCCTGCCCCCGGAACGCAGGCGGAGCCGGCCCCGCCGATCCAGCTCCCATCCTCCCCGCCAGCGTTCTTGATCCTCGTGGGCGCGCGGGTAGCCGAGCCCCGGCCTGGTCTCCACGTTGTTGAACCAGGCGTACTCCAGGCCGGACCGGTTGGTCCAGGTCTGCTTGCAGGTCACCGAGCAGGTATGGCAGCCGATGCACTTGTCCAGGTTCATCACCATGCCCATCTGGGCCATCACCCGCATGTCGGAACCTCCGTGAACATCGGACAAGGAGACTCGAGCACCGATAGGAGCATCAGTACTCCACCTCCTGGCTTCGCCGGCGGATGACGGTGATCTCGTCGCGCTGGTTGCCGGTCGGCCCGTAGTAGTTGAAGCCGTAAGAGAGCTGCCCGTACCCGCCGATCAGGTGGGTGGGCTTGATGAGCAGGCGGGTCAGGCTGTTGTGGATGCCACCCCGCTTGCCGGTCATCTCCGAGCGGGGGACGTCGATGGTGCGGTCCTTGGCGTGATACATGTAAACGGTCCCCTCCGGCATGCGGTGGCTTACGATGGAGCGAGCCACCACCACCCCGTTGCGGTTGTAGGACTCCACCCATTCGTTGTCGGCGACGCCGATCTTGGTCGCGTCCCCCGGGCTCATCCAGATGGTAGGTCCGCCCCGTGACAGGCTGAGCATGAAGAGGTTGTCCTGGTACTCGGAATGGATCGACCATTTGGAGTGAGGGGTGAGGTAGCGGACGGTCACCTCCAGCCGGCCGTCGTCGCCGAGCCGGGGATCACCGAAGAGACGGGCAATGTCGAGGGGAGGGCGGTAGGCGGGGAGCTGTTCGCCGAACTCGGCCATCCAGTCGTGGTCGAGGAAGAAGTGCTGCCGGCCGGTCAAGGTGTGCCAGGGTTTCCTGCGCTCCACATTGATGGTAAAAGGAGAGTATCGCCGCCCGCCGTGCTCGCTGCCGGACCACTCCGGTGAGGTGATGACCGGCTGGGGGCGCGACTGGGTGTCGGCGAAGGTGATCCTCCTCTCCTGGCTGCCCGACGCCAGGTCGGCCAGGGTTTGCCCGGTTCGCCGTTCCAGCTCCTTGAAGCCCCGGGTGGCCAGGCGGCCGTTGGTGGTTCCCGACAGGGCGAGGATCGCCTCGCAGGCATGCTGGGCGGTGGTGAGGCAGGGGCGCCCGTCGGCGGGACCTCCGGAGACGATCCCGTTAAGGCCGCGGAGCAGCTCGACTTCGGCGTCGGGCGTCACGGTGATCCCTTTGACGGTAGTGCCCAGGCGCTCGACGTTGGGACCCAGTGCACACATCATGTCGCCGATCGCGGCGTAATCGCGTTCCACGACAGCGAGAGCTGGCATGGTCTTGCCAGGAACCGGTGCGCACTGCCCGATCGTCCAGTCGGAGACCCGTCCGCCGGGTTGGGCGGTTTCGCCGGGCGTGTCGTGGGCGAGGGGGGTGGCAACCAGGTCGTGGCGGACCCCGAGATGTTCGGCTGCCAACGTACTGAAGACGCGGGCGAGCGCAACGAAGGCGTCGTAGTCCGAGCGGGCTTCCCAGGGCGGGGTGATCGCCGCGTTGAATGCGTGGACGAAAGGATGCATATCGGTGGACGAGAGGTCGTACTTCTCGTACCAGGTAGCCGCCGGCAGGAGCACGTCGGAGAAAAGCCCGGTCGAGGTCATACGGAAGTCGAGGGAGACCAGCAGGTCGAGCTTGCCGACCGGGGCCTCCTCATGCCAGGTGACCTCTGCGGGCCTCCCATCCGGCGGGGTCTCCTCGGCCCGGATGGCCGCGTCGGTGCCCAGGAGGTGGCGGAGGAAGTATTCGTTGCCTTTTCCGGAGGAGCCGAGCAAGTTGGCGCGCCAGACGGTGAGCACCCGGGGCCAGTTGGTCTCGGCATCCGGGTCGGTGGCAGCGAAGCGGAGCCGGCCGGCTTCCAGCTCGTCGACCACGTACTCGTCGGCGGTCACCCCGCGCTCGCGTGCCGAATCGGCCAGGTCGAGCGGATTGCGGTCGAAAGTGGGGAAGGAAGGGGTCCAACCGAGGCGGGTGGCCTGCACGATGCAATCGGCCAGCGCTCGACCCTCCAAGGTGCCCCTTCCGAGCGGGGAAGCCAGCTCGTCGGCACGGAAGCCGTCGTAGCGCCACTGATCGGTGGCCAGGTACCAGTAGGTGGTCCCGGCCATCTGGCGGGGCGGGCGCACCCAGTCCAGTCCAAAGGCGAGCTGTGCCCAGCCGGCAAAAGGCCGGCACTTCTCCTGTCCGACGTAATGGGCCCACCCACCGCCGTTCACCCCCTGGCAGCCGGTCAGCATCACCAGCGCCAGGATCGCCCGGTATGCCTCGTCGGCGTGGAACCAGTGGTTCACTCCGGCGCCGAGCAGGATCATCGAGCGCCCGCCGGAGTCCTCGGCGTTGGCAGCGAACTCGCGGGCAATCCGCTCGACGGTGGAGGCGGGCACCGAGGTGATCGCCTCCTGCCAGGCGGGGGTGTAAGGCTCCGGATCGTCGTAGCCGGCGGGCCACGTTCCGGGCAGGCCGTCGCGGGAGACCCCGTACTGGGCGAGCAGCAGGTCGAAGACGGTAGTCACCAGCCTGCCGGCCACCCGGCGCACCGGGACTCCCCGGGCCATGATCGAGCCGCCCTCGCCTCCGGTGTCGAAGCGGGGCAGATCCACTGCCACCGCCTCGCACTTCTCCCCGTACAGGGTGAGTAGTGGGTCGAGCTCGCCCAAGTCGAGATTCCAGGATCCTGCGCCGGATTCGGCATATCGGAAGCCGAGAGAGCCGTTCGGCACGACCGGTTCCCCGGTCGCCGCATCGAGGAGCACCGTCTTCCATGCAGCCTCGGGGCTCCCGTCGCCGGGGTCGTCGAGATCGGCTGCGGTCAGGAAGCGGTCGGGGAGCCAGGTGGGAGTGGCCGTGCCCGAGCTCATGCCTGTGCCCTCCCTCTGGCGCAGGGTGACCAGGAAGGGGAGATCGGTGAAGGAGCGGACATAGTCGACGAAACGGGGTACCTGTCGCTTCACGAAGAACTCGGTGAGCACCACGTGGCCCATCGCCATGGCCAGCGCGCCGTCGGTGCCCGGCTGGGCCGGCAGCCATTCGTCGGCGAACTTGGTGTTGACCGCGTAGTCAGGGCTCACCGCCACCACCTTCTGCCCCCGGTAGCGCGCTTCCGAGAGAAAGTGGGCGTCGGGGGTACGGGTGACCGGGACGTTGGATCCCCACATGATGAGGTAGGAGGCGTTCCACCAGTCGGCGGACTCCGGCACGTCGGTCTGGTCACCGAAGACCTGCGGCGAGGCGATGGGCAGGTCGCAGTACCAATCGTAGAACGAGATCATCGCACCGCCGAGCAAAGTGGTGTACCGAGCACCTGCGGCGTGGGAGGCGATCGACATGGCCGGGATGGGCGAGAAACCGGCGATTCGGTCGGGTCCCCACTTATCTATTGTGTGGACCTGGGCGGCCGCCACCATCTCCAGAGCCTCCTCCCAACTGGTGCGCACCAGTCCCCCCCGGCCCCGGAGCGACTGGTAACGCCTGCGCCGTTCAGGGTCGCCCATCAGCTCGGCCCAGGCGGCGACCGGGTCACCGAGTCTCTGGCGCGCCTCGCGATACATGTCCAGGAGCACGCCGCGCACGTAGGGGAAGCGCACCCGGGCGGGGGAGTAGGTGTACCAGGAAAAGGACGCCCCCCGAGGACAGCCCCGTGGCTCGTACTCAGGCGAGTCGGGACCCACCGAGGGGTAGTCGGTCTGCTGGGTCTCCCAGGTGATGATTCCGTCCTTGACATAGACTTTCCATGAGCACGAACCGGTGCAGTTCACTCCATGGGTCGAGCGCACCACCTTGTCGTGGGACCAGCGGTCACGGTAGAAGGCGTCGCCTTCCCTTCCCCCCTGGTAGGTGACGGTGCGCAGGTCTGCCCCTATCCGGGCCGGCTGGAGAAGGCGCCGGGCGCGGAGGATGCTCGCGACGGCGGTGCTGTCGATGTGGTGGTGACCGTTGCGCTGCACAGCCGGCTTCACTTGGCCTTGGCGGGCAACGCCGGTGCCTCCGGCTTCCCGGTTGCGGTGAGATAGCGGGCTGCAGCGGCGGCCATTCCGGCGGCGACCGCGGTCCATGCGAAGACCGCGGTCCATATCGCCACCCGGGAGATGGGTGCCATGAAGGTGAGATGCTCCACCTTGCCGAAGGTCAGTGTCGCTACCGCGTACATCCCCAGGGGGAACACCATGCTCCACAGGGAGGTCTCGTAGCTGAGCGGCCAGCGCTGTCGCAGGTGGCGCCACAAGCCCAGGATGACCAGCATCGGGACCCACCAGGTGCCGAAGGACCAGAGGACGAAGGAGAATCCCGCCACCGTGCCGCTCAGGACCTGGCGAACCGGGAGGGCGGATGGCAGGGCAAGAAATCGACCGCCAGCCAGCACGCTGATGGCGGTGGCGCCCATGAGGATCCAGTAAGGCGGCCCGAGAACGCCGGCCTTCATCGGGATGGTAAGCCACCGAAGGAAGATCAGAGTTACCAGCACCAGGTAGATGACCAGCCCGATCCCCCAGAGGGTCACCGCGGTCGGGGCGAGGAGTCCCCGCTGCGAGGGCCAGGTGTGGACCAGTACGGAGGCACTGATCGAGACCGATTGGGTGGCCACCACCCACAGGAGCCAGGTGCCGTTGATCCCCCCGAGAACCGAATCGCTCTGCCTGGAAAGGAGAAGACCGGCCGGGATCGCGTAGGTGAGGAAAAGCCAGGCCAGGCCCGCGATTCCCGCCAGCACCGCGGTGACCACCGGATGCCCAGCCAGGTTGAACCGCACGCCAAGGACGTTTATACCGGCCACCAGGGTGAAGAACCCGAACACCCGCTCGGCAGCCTTCGCATCGGCGGCGATCCGCGAGGGGTGGCGGGCGAGCCGTGCCACCAAAGCGATCCCGAGGAGCACAAGCCCGCAGGCCGCGGCGGCGAAGAGCAAGCGGGACAGCCAGGCGGGCCCCAGGGAGTCGACGCCGGTGGAGACTATGCCGGTGGCCATCACGAAAGCGAAGGCGGCGGGAGGGAGATCGGCAATCGGCGATGGGCGCCCTTCCCGGGAGGCCTGCGCCGGTTCGATGCCAGGAGACGAAAGGGGCGATGCCGCCAGAGCTGTCATGGAGGCATATTCGCGGTAGAGCCTGAAAGACCACAGGGCCAAAAGTCCTAATAAGTACAGGTACAAACCGAAATAATGGAGCTTTCCGCGAGGAGATCAACTCTCATCGCAGAAGGAGGGAATCGAGCCAGTGGGAACACCGGTGAAGCCTCCCGTGATTCCACGGTACTCGGCCGTCTGGCTAGAAATTAGTTTAGGTAAGGCTCACCGAATATCGGATGGCGAGGCCAGACCGGCCTGGCGGCGACTCCGGGGAGCGGCTACCCCGAGAACGGCACCGGATGTACCCCGCACTTGTCATCACCCTTCGCGAGTCCCTGGAAGCGAGCCTGCTGGTGGGGGTGGTCCTCGCCCTGGTTTCCCAAGAAGGTTTGGGACAGCTACGGCGGATGATCTGGTTGGGAGTGGGCATCGCTGTCATCACCAGCGGGTTGTTCGGTGCCGCGATCATCGCCACGGTGGGGAGCCTGCATGGGCGCGCTCAGGAGGCGGTGGAGGGGCTGCTGGAATGGAGTGCAGCGGGGATCCTCACCTACGTGCTCTGGTGGATGAGCAAGCGGAGCCGGGAGGTTTCCCAGTCGGTGCGGGCGGAGGCGGCGGGACTACTGGGTGTCGGTTCGGGTTGGGCCCTTTTCGCCCTGGTCTTCCTCACCGTGTTCCGGGAAGGGGCCGAGTCCGCCCTTTACCTCGGAGCCGCTTCCGCCAATAGCACGGCGGGCAGCATCGCCACCGGCGCTGGTTCCGGGGTGGCCGCCGGGGTGGCCGCCGGATGGGCCTTCTACCGGGGGGGCACCCGTGTCCTCGATCTCCGCCTTTTCTTCCGGGTGACCACAGCGGTCCTCTTCGTTTTCGGCACCGGGCTGGTCGGGCACGCCACCCTCGCCCTCCAGGCGGCCCACCTTTTCCCGGGGACTCTTCCCGTCTGGAACTCCGGACACCTCCTCTCCGAGACCTCCGCTCTCGGCGGCGCCCTATCTGCTCTCGCTGGCTACACCGCCCGCCCGTCGGCGCTCCAGCTCACCTTCATGGGAGGGTACATCGCCTTCGTCGCCTCCCTGTACCGCCGCCCTCGCACTGGGCGCTCGCTGCCCATCGGGGAGAGCTACGACACCCTGGCGTACCGGGTCATCCGGAACCCGCGCTTCACCCGCTGGCTGGCGGTGACCATGGGGGTCGTTCTCACCGCCGTGCTGGTGGTGGGGTTCGCCCAGCTACCGGTCGGACCGTTCGACAATCACGGGTGGGTGCGTTTGGGTCACTTCATCACCCAAGGCGACGACAACAACCTCCTCGAATTCGTCATGTGGATCGTGTGGCTCCCGTTGCTCAGCCTGGGGACCCTGCTCCTCGGCCGCCTCTGGTGCGGGAACCTGTGCCCCTTGCGGATCTATACCGACGCGGTGCGATCCCTTGCCGATCGGTTGCACCTCGGGCGGGGTGCGGCGACCCGGCGCGCCTTTCGAATGGGATGGATCCTGCCTTCCTCGTTCATCCTGGTCACCTTCGTGGTCAAGGGGGGGACGTTGCAGAACGAGGCGCGTCTCGGCGCGATCTTTTTCATGGCGATTTTCATAGTGGCGGGAGTAGTCAGCTTCATTTTCCGGCGGGGGACTTGGTGTCGCTACTTGTGCCCGATCGGAGGGTGGCTGGCCCGCATCGCCAGGCTGAGTCCTCTCGCCCTTCGACCCGACCCGACCGCCTGCGCCCGCTGTCCGGACAAGCCCTGCATCACCGGTACCTCCCGTGCCGGCCGCTGCCCGATGGCCCTCAACCCATCCCGTCTGGCCACCAGCCGGGACTGCCTCACCTGCTGGAACTGCGTAACCAACTGCCCGGACGAGAGGGCTTCCCTGAAGCTGGCCTGGAGGGCACCGGGGAGCGAGCTGTGGGGGCCGACCCAGCCCAACCTTTGGGAGTCGCTGTTCGTGGCCAGCTTGATCGGGATGTACATGTCGGTGGGGCAGAGGTCGGTGGTGCTGTCCAACATGGCCTGGCCCTTTCGTTTCTTCGGTCTCATCGTCGTAACCACCGCTGCCTACCTGTTCGCCTGCGCCATCGCCGCGCCGGTGGCGGGGGTCTCCTGGCGCCACGCGCTCTCGAACTTCGGCTACGCCCTGTTACCACTGGAGTTCGGCACCGCCATCATCGCCATGGGAGACGATGCGCTGGAGTTCCTGAAGATCATGCAGCCCGCTGCCATCGCGTTGCTGGCTATTGGCTTCGCGTGGAGCGTATACCTGGGTGTTTCCATCCTCCGCAATCACAGTCGTACTCCATTACGGGCGATCGTCGCGGCGGTACCGCTGTACCTTCTCCTTGTGTCAGTGCTCTTTGTCTGGCTGCACTGGTACGCCACCGGGACGGTGGTGGACCTCTCGTAAGGTGCTCGTCACGTGCCACCGTGGTCGCCTTGTTACCGGTGCGACGTCTCGGAGGAGCGTCCCTCAGGTGAGTCCGAGCTCCTGGAGCAGTGCTGCCGCAGGTCGGTCATTGCCAAGGCGTATCACATCGAGAGTGTCAGGCTGGATCGTTGCCAGCGGTTCCAGCGCGGGGTTGGGCTTTATACCATCACGGGCAGGGTACTCGAAATCATCGCTTGAAGAGATGATCCGTTGCCCGACGGCGGAGACTAGGAAAGACACGAAGCGCTCGGCATCCACCTTGTGGTGGGATGCGGCGAGCACTGCCACCCCGGAGATGTTCTCGATAGAGCCCACGTCGTGATTCGGGAAGAAGTACAGCGCGCTGTGCATGTGGCTCGCTCCCAATTCCAGGCGCAGGCGATACCAGTAGTACTGGTTGATGATCCCGATTGCCTCGGATCCCCGGTTGACTGCTGCGACCACCGCCTCGTCATCCTGGTAGAAGGAGCCGTTGGCAAGGAGGCCCTTCAGCCATTGCTTGGTGAGTGCCGAGCCGTCGGTTGCCAGGAGGGCTCCCACCAACGGCACGAAATCCGAGTCGGAAGGCGCCACCGCAAGCTTGCCCTTGAAACGGCTCTCACTCAGATCGTCGATGGTGGCCGGAAGGGCAGCTGGGGAGATGAGCGAGGGGTTGTAGACGAGGGCGCTCACCCGGAGCGCCACCCCCACCCAGTCTCCGGCCGGCGACGAGTATCGCGCCGGGATCTGGCTCAGCGTCGAGGCTGGAAGGGTGGCGAGGAGGTGGTGTTGCTCGAGCAGCATCAGCTCCGGGGAGTTCTCGGTGAGGTACACGTCGGCGGGGGAGGCGGTCCCCTCCTGGAGCAGTTGGTCGGCGAGGACCACGCCGTCGTTGCTGAGAAGCTTGACGTGGATCCCGGTCTGTTTCTCGAAGGCGGCAACGATCTTCTGGGTGAGCTGTGGATGCTGGCCGTTGTAGAGGGTGATGGTCCCCCGGCCGCCGGTTCCGCCGCTACAACCGGCGAGGGTCGCGGCGAACAGGGCGGCGGTTATCGGTAAGCAGGTCCATCGACGGCGGCGAGTGTGGACGTTCATCACGAGCAGTGGACAAGCGCCCTTTCGGTAAGGCGGGGTGGAACTCCGCCCGGCGTGGGAAGAAAATCGTGGTCGACGGTTCAAATGTACCCGCTCAGCGTCGAAAGATGGCGAATCGGACGATAGAACTCCGGTAGCGCCACCGGGAAATCACGGAGACGGTTCCATCGGTAAACGCCCTTTGCGGGCAACATTGCTGCGACGAGCATGATTCCCATGACTAGCCCTGATCAGGAGATGACACGGAACTCGCGAGTTCGAACGCTTCGGGTGGTGCTCGGCCTCATATGGATTCTCGACGGAGCCCTGCAGTTCCAGCCGTACATGTTCACCAGAAGTTTTGTCAATAACGTCATCGTCCCCACCGCCCAGGGGAATGCCGGGTTTGTCTCCCATCCCACCATCGCGATCGCCCACTTCATCACACCTGACATCGCCGCCTGGAACGCCCTATTCGCCGGGTTGCAAGTGGCTCTGGGCGTGGGCATCATCGGGGGTGCCTATCGGAAGCGGACCTCCGTTCTCCGCGCCGCTCTCGCAGCCTCGATTGGCTGGTCCCTGATGGTCTGGTGGCTCAGCGAGGGCTTGGGCGGCATACTGACAGGAGGGTCACCACTCTCCGGGGCACCCGGTGCGGTAGCGCTTTATGCGGTGGTGGCGATCCTCCTCTGGCCGAAGGGAGCCGGGGTTGATGGCGCGCCAGGGGCTCCCCTGCTCGAGAGCGTGTTCGCTCGCATGGTCTGGCTTGCCCTCTGGGGGTTCTCCGGCTTTCTCCTCCTGGAGCCCGCCAACCAGGGCCGGGGCGCGGTCTCTTCCCTGGTATCTCAGGCCGCCACCGGCGAGCCGGGCTTGGTACATCGCGTCCTTACCGATGTCGCCCATTCCCTGGCAGGTGGAGGTCCTTGGGCTGACTCGCTCCTTGCTGTAGCTATGTTCGCCATCGGAGCTGGTGTCGCGCTCGGTCGCCATCCCCGCCCCTTCCTCGTTTTGTCGATCGTGGTATCCGGTGCGATATGGGTGTTCGGTGAAGCATTTGGAGGGATATTGACCGGGCAGGGTACCGATCCCAATAGCGGTCCGCTCTGGGCACTTCTCGCCTTGTGTATGTGGGTCGGGGTCCCCTTATGGTCTCATCCAGCGCATGACCGTCTTCCCGGTGCGCCTATCGGTAGTCGGTCTCAAGACGAGCCCACCCTTGTTGCTGGCGGAGCGCATCCGCATGGTCAGCTCGTCACGTATCGGTAGCGGGGGTAGGGGTATAGGTGGCCTGGAGCGAGGTATGTCGGGGAACTTCTCCAGAGCCTCCCTGTCCTTCTCCCTACCGGCGACTTCCTTCGACCTCTTGATGTCTTCCAGGGATGCGATGAGCACGGTCGAGCCGCCTCCAACATCTTCTGCGTTGTCCACCAAGTCGTCGTATCCGCCGGGAAATCCACCAGGACGCATTGTGATGTCAACCTCGCCGTGATCGGTGAGGACCACCCAGATACTGTTCGACGTGATGAATTCAGGCATCTCCTGAAGGAACCTGACGACTGCGGGACTGGCCCCGTGTCTCTCGTCCACCCCCAGATCAATGAGCGCCTTCGCGAGCGCACGCACATTGTCCTTGGTGAGCTTCGGGACTAGGTCGATGTCCGTCTCAGTAAGAGGTACGCCGTGCATGATCGCCCCGTAGCTCCCGATGACGACGCACTCTACTCCGTGCTTGTCGAGTTTGGTGAGTACCTTCTCGGCGTCAAGAGGCTTCGCGTCAGGATGCACGTCGCGCGGCTCCGAGTGCAAACTTCTCTCGCACCAATTGCGCTTCTCGCACGCACTCGTCGGGCGACCGACCTCTTGCGAGTTCGCGGTAATCGGTCTCGGCCTGGAGCTCGTCCTGCTGGGTAGGAAGGACGGGATTGAACCTCAGCTCCAGGCCGCACGCGGCAACGATCCGGTAGAGGTTCGAGACCGAGGGGTCCTTGGCGCCGGATTCCCAATCGGAGACGGCGGACGGAGCCACACCAAGCCTCTCGGCAAGCTCGGACTGGTTGATGCCACACCGCACCCGCGCCTCGCGGATGACGTGTGCAGCGAGGGGAAGGATCGGCTTTCTGCTCATGATCGAGACCTCCAGATAGCGTTTCTACTATTATAGAAACGATGTCGCGAGCTGTCTCGCCGCGAAGGTGGCTGGTTGGCAGACTATTGCTGAGCGCTGGCCCGGGAGAATGTTGCCGATGGGGCTGTACGGGTCTCGAATTTCTCCACGCAGGCTAATAAGCGAGGAGCTGCGGAGTGGCGCTCGGAGCAATCCTTCAAGCAGGGCAGACGTTATCGAACCGCTCAACCGGATTGCCGGACTCCCCAGGAGCGGAGTCGAGCATCAAGTGGCCGCAGGTGAGGAGTATTAGACCGCGGGGGCTTTCGAAGCAGATCAAGATGGGTCTTCCCGGCTGCGAGCAGTGATACGGCACTGCGGTAGCCGGTGCGCAGCAGGCCAACTCCTCTACTCCGCAAGCCAGCGGATCGAGGGCGAGGATGTCCTGCCCGTTGGCGAACTGGAGGAGGACGGTGCTCGATCCGAATGCCGGATAGATCGGCACCAGCCGGAGCAGGGCCACCCGGGCGATGCACAGCTCCGCGACCGCGTGGAAGGCGGCGATTTGCAAGGGTGCGGCTAATTCTTCAAGCGATGCTCCCCGCCGACGGAGGGGACGGGGAGGTGAGAGTCGGGTCGTTCGCGTCATGTCGCCAACCTGGCGGTCCCGCGGGTCACCCGGACCAGGGTCACAATCAGGGTCAGCCAGATCAATCCCACGATGGCGAGCAAGACGCCGACCATACCCCGTCCGAAGCTTGCCAGCGGTTTGGGTGCGTTGGTCTCGGAGGGGGAGAACATAGCGGTTCGTGTCGTGACCAGGAATGAGGAGGTTCCGGAGGACAGGACCGCGCCAGAGGAATCGAGGATCTCGGCAGTGAAGGTCTGGCGGCCGGTAACGGTTGGCTTGTAGGAGAGGGCGAACCCGCCATAGGAATGGGCGACCCCGATCGGGACAAGCTTGGCGCCACCGAACAAGCTGGTAGTCACGAAGAAGTGCACCGGTTGGGTGGGAGCGGCACCATCCGAGTCGGTCGCGGAAAGGATGAGCGAGCCAGAATTACCGGCACTCACCGTGACATGCAGGGCTGAGGGGGCGCCGGTGGAACCGGCGGCGAAAGCCGGAGCGATGACTCCGGGCAAAGCCAGGAGGGCTGCCACGAAGAGCATTCCTCCAGTGGCGATGCCGGCACCCCGGTAGGTCAGGCGCCGTACTGAAGAACCGGCGCGGATGCGACGGGGGAGATGGTGGATCGATAGGGCCGGCATTCTCATATTCCTTCCGTGTGCATGTCGAGGTTGGCGGTTGTGTCGATGGCGGTCACGCCGGGAGCCACCAATTCGGGTGCGATGGTCTTGCCTACCCCTCCACTCACTGGTGCGTGGGCACTGATGATTCCGGCCTCGATCGCCGCAATCTCCTCCATCTCGGTCACCGGGAGAATGGGAACCACCCGGAACAGGAGGAGGAGGAGGAGGGGGATCGCTGCGACACCGGCAAGGGTCACGGAAATCGATATCCAGGTGAAGTGGTAAGCGCCGAACAATCCGTTCACGCGCTCATAGTTGGCCGGTGCCACCACCATGATTATCCGTTTCAACCAGAGCGAACCATCTACCAGAGCTGCGGCACCGACGATGAATCCCAATCGACGGGTCCAGGGTAATGCCATGATGACGATCGGAATGATGCATCCTCCGAATACGAAGATCCAGAACCAGAGGGCATATCGCCCTGTGATGACCGCACTGAACACCGCGGCGATTCCGTGTTCACCGACATAGCTGCCGGGGAGGAAGTCGGCGAGAGTTAGATAGAGGTAGGCAGCTCCGAAGGGGACCAGGATGAAGCCGAGCCGGACGAAGTGTCGCTCCGAGATGAACGGTTCCAGTCCGTAGACCTTCCGGAACAGCGCGACAACTAAGATGACCAGTGCGATCCCAGAGTAGAGGGCGGCAACCACGAAATAGGGGGCCCAGATCGACTCGTGCCACCATGGCCTGCTCGTGAGCGAGAACGCCCACGAAAGGACCGAGTGGACCGATACGGCGAGGGGGATGATCATGATGGCGACCAGGCCAATCGCTCCGTTCAAGCGGCGATGCTGGCGCTGGTTCCCGTTCCACCGGAAGGAAAGCAGCTTGAAGAGCCTGGCGCGACGGGTGAGCCCAGCTTCCTCCATGGCGGGGTTAGACACGGCCAGGTCGGGCATCAGGGGAAGGAAGAAGAACACGATCGATGCGAACGCGTAGGTGGATACCGCGACGAAGTCCCAGAAGATGGGGGAGGACAGGTTGGGACGCCAAATCAATTCGAGCACCCGCTCGGGACGACCGAGATGAGGGATGATGAAGGACGCGCCGATGATGACGGTCACCACCGCAGTGGCTTCGGCAATACGGGTGAGAGGGGCCCGCCAATGGGCACCGGTGAGGCGGAGGATTGCCGATACCACTGCCCCTCCGTAGCTCACCCCGATGAAGGTGATGACGTCGGCGATGTAGATCGCCCAGAAGGCGTGGTCGTTGTAGCCGGCAGATCCGAGGCCCTGGCGTACCTGCACCGTCCAGGCCATGATGCCCCAGGCGACGATGGCGGTCAGGAGCGCCACCACGGGCCAGAAGGCCCGTCCGGGTTTCAGGATTGGACGGATGGCGGCCCGCCGTACTTTCGGCAAGGGGGGGACGTTTTCGATCGAGTGAAGTTGTTCCATGGTGCTCCTATGCCGTGGTGTCGTTGCTCAAGTCCTGCCCGTGTCCGGGGATGTACCAGACACGAGGGTTGGTTCCTTCGCTCTCTTGGAAGCGGATCGCGTCGTTGTTCCGAATGAAATCCGAGAGCTTGACCACGTTTCCCAGCCCGTCGGTGGCCGCGTCGACAGTGAGATCGCCGATGTAGATCACGCCCATCGGGCAGGCAGCGACGCAGGCGGGAAGCTCTCCGTGAGGCAAACGGTCGGCGCACCAGACGCACTTGCCGACGGTGTCTTTGACCTGGGGGGTGGGGAACATGGGCGAGCGCGGCATGCCGGGCACCTTGGCCACGTCCTTGGGCGTAGTCCAGTTGAAATAGCGAGCTTGATAAGGACAGGCCGCCATGCAGGTTCGGCACCCGATGCAGTGGTCCTGGTCGACTAGGACCAGACCTTCGTCAGTGCGAAAAGTAGCGCCCACCGGGCAGACGTACATGCACGGAGGGTCCTCGCACATCATACAGGGGCGAGGCATGTGGTAAGGCTGCCCACCGGCCGTCTCCATCGAGTAGACCTTGATCCACTCCTGTTCGGGGTTGAGCTCATGGCGCTGCTGGCAGGCAGCGGTGCATGCCTTGCATCCGTCGCAATTGCGCAAATCGAGCACCATCGCCCATTGATGCAGTGGGTTCGTGGAGGAGGATGCAGGTGTGGAGGAGGTCGCAGGCGGGGTGGAGGCGGCGGCCCCTTTGGAACCGAAGAGATCGAGCGCCGCCGTGGCAGCAGCGGCGCTCGCACCGACCGCCCCCATGCTCCCCAGCAGGGCACGCCGGGTCATCCCGCGCCGGACAGTGGGGCTATCGGCTCCAGTTCCGCCGGACCGGATCTCACCCGTAGGAGAGTGGGGAGCATCCTGCGGGTTCCGCCGGGAGATCCGGACCGGTGATGTGATCGGCTTCACGTGCATTCCTTTCGTCTTTTTGTCTCGATCAGCGTCTGATGTGTCCGGTGAACGGAGGACGGTCCATGGGCGGTGAAGGCCGCCCATGGACACGTGGCTCTTCCGGATCGCTGCGATCAGGCGACTGTCAGCGTTCCCTTCATGTAGCCGTCAGTCGCCATGGCACCACCCATTCCGTCGGAGCCCGACCCGCAGGGGGCCATGCACTGCCAGGTGAAGGTGCCCGACTTTGAAGCGGTGAAGGTGAAGGTGACAACCGCCGGCTTGTACTCACCGGGATTGCTATGGTTCGAGCCGGCCGGGATCACTGCGTTGAGGCCGAGGCCCGGAACGGTGAAGGTGTGGGCGATCTGGGCGTTGGGGAGGCTGGTGATGGTCGCCCCGTTGGAAGTCTCGGCTCCACCGGTCACCTGCGTGTAGGGGGAGTTGGAGTCTGCGAAGGGGGCGGTGCCGTCATCGTAGCTGTAGATGGTAAGGACAACCTTCGACCCCTTGGGGACGGTCAGATCGGTGGGAACGAATTTCGGACCTTGAGTTGGACCAGCCGTATTCTGGATCATTTCCCCGGTCAAGAGCACCGTTGAGATGTGGACGGTGGTGGGGGCGGAAGATGCCGCCAGGTTCACCGTAGCCGGCGAATTCCCGCCCTTCGCAGCGGGCGAGGGATTGTTGGAGCTGCAGGCAGCAAACGTAAGTGCGACAGCGCCGAGCAGGCTGGCAAGGGCTGCTCCCCTGGCCCAACGGGGCCGGGAAGAGGACGGCGGGCTGGCGGGTAGTGCGGGGTAATGCATGGTGTCTCCTTTGTCAACGGGAAGGATCGCTGTGCGAGAGTGCGTTTTCGGGGAATGGCATCTCGTACGGGACCGATTTCACGCTTTGTACTGTGACGGTGCCACGACAGTCGCAACAGAGGGCAGCCACGGGAGCGGGATACCGTGATTCCCGGCGTGTCGATGGGACCAAAGTCCCTACTTGCGGCGAGATATGACGGCCCGATAGGACCTAGGACCCTGGTCGATCCGTATTCCCTGGGGGAAGATGGGGCGTAGTTATGCGGCAGCCACGGATAGGACGATGACCACCCGGTACGGCAGGAACGTGAGTTCCCGGTGGGAGGTCGCCGGTAATGGCGGAGGCGCCCATCGGCATGGAAGCCGTGATAATACGGTGCTCTTGGATGGAAGGAACACCGTGGGAGTCAGGGAGGTTGCGAATTACCGTAGTTTCATGGATACCACAGCCGATAACGGCAACTCTGGTCTTGTATGGCACCCGCCTTCGGTGAGCGTGCTGCTGGTTGAGGACCATGGTGTGGTCCGAGAGGGGACACGGGAGTTATTAGAGCAGGAGGAAGGAATAGAGGTTATTGGGGAGGCGGCATCTGCCGAGGAGGCGCTTGACCTGATCCGGCTTCGGGTTCCCGACGTCATGATTGTGGACATCCAGCTCCCGGGAATGAACGGCATCGAGCTGGTGCAGGCGGTGGCAGGTACCGCCCCGCGGGTTCGTTGCCTGATGCTGTCAGCTTACGACGATTATGTCTATGCCTCTGAGGCGCTCGATGCGGGAGCATGCGGATATTTGCTGAAGACGGTGAGTGTGGGGGAGCTGATCGGCGCGGTGCATGCGGTGGCTTCGGGAGCGACTGTGCTCGACGACGCGATCTCTCGTCGCCTCACCAAGCGCTGGCGCCGATACGAGCGCCCCCCCGCCGATGATCTGACCCCTCGGGAGCTGGACGTGGTGAGAATGTTGGCCCGGGGCAACTCCAACAAGGAGATCGCGTCCGAGCTCGGCTTGGGGCTCCGGACGGTGGAGAGCTACGTGTCCAATATCCTTTCGAAGTTCGGCGTGCGGTCCCGGACGGAGGCGGCACTCTATGCAATCAACCACCACCTCGTCTCCGCCGAATCCGCCAGCCTCTGAGGAGCCGGTGGGGCCGGTGGCGGGAGGAATGAATCCGCCAGCCTCTGAAGTGCCGGCGTTCGAGCATGAGCCAGCCCTGGCTTTCACGAGGTTTCTCCCGGTACTGGAGCGTGCTGCGCGGCCTCCCCTCAGGGACACCAGCTTCTGGGTCGTCCAGGGGATGGTGTTCCTCTTAGCGGGCCTGCATCTTGTAGTGGACATCAAGTTCTCTGACGGGAACGCACTCTTCCCGACGGGTATTCCGGTGGAGAGCCTCCTCCTCCCGGTGGGATATGCCGCACTGCGATACGGCCTCGCCGGTTCGCTGGCCACCTCGCTCTGGGCGACCCTCCTGTGGCTGCCTGACCTGGCCCTGCCGGTCGACGAGGGTCACAGGGGCAACGACCTGGTCGAGCTGGCGATCGTGATCGCAGTGGCGGTATTCGTGGGGATCCGGGTGGAGAGAGAACGCCGGGCGCGTCTCCGGGCGGAGGAGGCCGAATCGGAGCACCGGGCGGCGGAGACCAGGTACCGGGAGTTGTTCGACACCAATGCTTCACCAACCATCAT
>JAKAWH010000008.1:0-15743 GCA_021817065.1 Actinomycetes bacterium | reverse complement strand
CGTGGATGCCGAGGGGAGGTTGCAGGACTCCAATCCGGCTGCGGTCGCGGTACTTGGCTCGTGGGAGACGGGAACCCATGTGTCGGAGATGCTGGGAGTATCGTTCGGCGAGCTGTCAGCGCGGGAGAAGGTCCTTACTATTCGGGTGTATTCGCCGGAGAAGAGCGAGGAGCGGGAGTTCCGGTTGCTGGTGAGCGAACTCAACGGAGCGAACGAAAGAGATCCAGCAGTCGTCCAGGTGGTCCTCCAGGATGTGACCATGGAGAGGCGGGAGCGGGCCTACACGGCGTCCCTCATCTTCGCCCAGGAGGAGGAGCGGCGCCGGATCGCCCAGGAGATCCACGACGACCCGCTCCAGACCCTCATCCAGCTTTCCCGCCGGATCGACGGTTTCTCCACCCGTGCCGATGGCGCTCCCGCACGAGGGGTTCTCGACAGGGTGCGAACCGACTTGCTCGGGGTGGTGACCCAGTTGCGCAACGTCGCCCGCGGGCTGCGCCCGCCGGGGCTGGACCAACTTGGCCTGGTGGCTGCGGTGAAGGGCCTGCTGGCCGATATCGAGGACGAGTCCGAGTTGGAAGTGGACCTGGTGGTGACCGGGGTGGAGCGGCGGCTCCCTCCCGAGGTGGAGGTGGGGTTGTTCCGCATCGTTCAAGAGGCAGGGAACAATGTCATTCGCCACGCGGGAGCGGGCCAGATGTGGGTGCGGGTGGAATACCGCGCCGACTCGATGCGGGTGCGGGTGGTCGACGACGGGGTGGGTTACTCGCCGGCGGCGATGGGGGCCGGCGGCGGGGATCACATGGGGGTTATGGGGATGTACGAGCGCGCCACACTCCTGGGCGGGTGTCTGGATATCTCTTCGGCACTCGGCAAGGGAACTCGTGTTGATGCCACCATTCCGATTCCACACCAGACCGGCGGGCTTCCTCTGGTCGGCAACCATGTGGGAGGACTCTCCTTTGCGGGAACACACGTGGGTGGCATGCACCTGGTGGGAGAGGAGCGAGGCAGGTTACCGCGCGAGGGGAGCTCGGCCGACGGGTTTGTCCGCATGGGGCCGGTGACCGGTCTACCTGCTATGCCAGGCGAGAGATCATTTCCACCGGCATCGCCAGGTCACTGAGCATCTTCAGGTCCTCCTCGGGGGAGCGCCCCAGGGTGGTGAGGTAGTTTCCGATGATGAGGCCGTTGATGCCAGCGGTCATCCCCATTTCCTGCAGGTCGCCCAGGGTGATCTCGCGCCCGCCTCCGTAGCGGAGGATCACGCCGGGCATTGCCAGGCGAAAGACGGCGATCCAGCGGATGGCCTCCCAGGCTCCCATCCGCGAGACGGTACCCAGTGGAGTGCCCGGGCGGGGATTGAGGAAGTTGATGGGCACTTCACTGGGGTCCAGCTCTCGCAACTCGCAGGCCAGCTCCACCCGTTGCTGATCGCTCTCACCCATACCGAGAAGGACCCCGCAGCACAGTTCCATTCCTGCGTCCCGTACGGTGGCACAGGTGAGGGCGCGCTCTTCCCAGGTGTGGGAGCTGACGATTCGGTCGAAAAAGGAACGGGCGGTCTCGATGTTGTGGTTGTATCGGCGGACTCCTGCCTCTGCGAGCTGGCGCGCCTGCTCGAGATCCAAGATCCCTGCGCTCACGTTCACCTCGAGTCTGGTCTCCGCCTTCACCAGCGCAACCATCTCGAGGATGTGGGACATCGCCCGGCGGTTGGGACCGCGCATCGCGTATACCAGGCAGAAGGAACTTGCTCCGCTGGATTCGGCTTCCCGCGCAGCTTTCAGAATCTCGTCAGCCGAGAGATAAGGTGTCGCCGACACAGTTGTATCGTACCGGGAGGATTGACTGCAGAAGGAACAGTCCTCCGGGCATCCGCCGGTCTTCGCCGAGACGATGCCCTCTACGTCGACGCCCGATCCGCACCATGCCTTGCGCACCCGGTGGGCGAGGGCGGCCAGGGAAGAGATCTCACCGTCGGGAAGCGACGCGAGTGCGCCCAGCTTCTCGGGGTCGAGGGGACGGCGCTCGTCGACGAGGGTGGACTCGGCGTCGCGCAAGAGCTCGCGGTTCATCGTGCCGCTCCTCGGATTCTGTTGGCAGGGCGCTCCGGAGGTCCGAAGCGGGTGCGGTATCGACTTGGCACGCCGGCGCCGGCGCCGGCGCCGGCGCCATAGGGCCTCCGCAGCGGGAGGCAGCAGGTCTTGAATTTCCGTCCGCTGCCACAGGGGCAGGGGTCGTTGCGGGAGGTGGCAGCCCAGCGCCTCTCTTCCGGTCCCTCCTGCCTCTTCAGTTCTTCCATGAGGAGTGAAGGGTTCCTCCCGGATCGCATGTGGGCAACCATCCTTTCCATGTATGGGGTGATGTGCTGGTAGAAAGCGCGGTATCCCGCGCAGAGATAGTTCAACCCCGGTTCACCGTCGGGGGTGGTTGCGAACCGGTCCTTCGGGCAACCGCCGTTGCAGGCGAAGAGGACCGGGCAGGTACGGCATTGGCTAGGCAGGCTGTCACGCTTGGAATTCCCGAACTCGATCTGGCGAGCCGATCCGGCCGCGTCGCCCGGCGAGAGGTCCTCCAGGGTTCCCAGGCGGTGTTCGGGGTCGACGAAGTGGTCGCAGGAATAAAGGCTGCCATCGTGCTCCACGACCAGCACGTGCCCGCAGGTCTCCGCCATGACGCAGAGGATGGAGGGTTGGCCGGACCATACCCGCAGGGATTCTAGGAAAGTCTGGATCGAGATCCGAGCCATGTCGTGGCGAACCCATTCGTCGAAAATGGTGCAGAGGAAGGTGCCCAATGCTTCGGGGGTGACCGAGTCCTCCGAGACCTCGCCGTTCCTGGTATGCCGGACGATCGGGATGAACTGGAGCCAGGTGACGTCGTGGCGGAGGAAGAAGCGATAGGTTTCCAGGGGGTGAGCGGCGCTGTGAGCGTTCACGGTGCACAGCACGTCAGGGTCGATACCGTGTTCCTGGAGAAGGCGGAGCCCGCGGAGCACCCGCTGGTGGGTCGGGCCCCCTCCTTTGGTCACCCGGGAGGGATCGTGGACGGAAGCCGGCCCATCGAGGCTCAGCCCCACGTGAAAAGTCTGCTCGGCGAAGAACGAGCACCACTGCGCATCGAGCAGGGTGCCGTTGGTCTGGATGCTGTTGACGCATCCCCAGCCGGGAGGAAGGTAGTGCTTCTGGAGCTCGACGGCCCGGCGGAAGAAGTCCAGCCCGGCCAGCAGCGGCTCACCGCCGTGCCACTCGAAGTGCACCAGGGGTCCTGGGCTAGAGGCGATGTAGGTGCGGACGTAGCGTTCCAAGAGCTCATCGGGCATTCTGCGGATCGGGCCCTCGGGGAAGAGCGCACTCTTGCCCAGGTAATAGCAGTAGTGGCAATCGAGGTTGCAAAGTGGTCCGGCCGGCTTGGCCATGACCAGAAAAGGTTCCCCATCCACCCGGGGATTGTACGAAATGGGAGGGCACGAGTCTCGGGTCTTTCGGCCCTATCGGGCGAAGAAGCCAAATGGAAGGGTGTCCCACTGTGGACTCGCCAGCAACCCCCCGTCGCCGCCTCGCTCGGGTGCTGAAGCTTCGGGATCTGGCAGGCTTCTCGGTTTCGGGGGTCGGTCCGCTCTTCTCGGTAGCGGCGGTGGGCGGTCTTTTCGCCGCCAAGGCGGGCGGGTGGACCGAGCTGTCGTTGGCTCTGGTGGCAGTGCCTTTCGGGGTAGCGGCGGTGGTGCTGCGCTTCCTCAATCAGAGATTCCCCAACGCCGGCGCGTCCTACCACTGGGTGCGCCGGATCCTCGGCGAGCGGGCCTCCCGCCTCCAGGCATGCGTGCTGGTGGCCGCCTATTTCCTCTCGTTGCCGGCGATTGCGGTGCCTGCCGCCGGTTACACCCTCGCCCTGGTGGCGCCCCATCACCAGTTCTCGAACCTCGCAAACTTGGCGGTGGGAATCGCCTGGTTGGGTCTTGCCTGGCTCGCCCTGCTGGCAGGAGCCAAGCCGGTCGCCCATGTCACCAAGGTGTTCCTGGCGATCGAGGGACTTTCTCTGGGCGGGATCGTGGTTCTCGCACTAGCCCGCTTTTCCACGCTTCACGCTGCAGCGGTGCACGGACCGGTTCACCGGGGAGGCATTCTTTTCCCTCTGGCCGGGATAGTAGCCACCGCGGTTATGGCCGCGCCGATCCTGGACGGCTGGGAGGTGGACAGCTACGCCGCCGAGGAGTCGCACAAGCCCCGCCGAGATCCGGGAATCGGGGGGATGGTCGGTCTGGCTGTGTCGGTGCTGGTCTATGCAGTGGTCTTCCCGCTCCTCTTCGCGGAAGTTCCCGGGGGGCTGCTCGACGGGTCCGGCAACCCGATGACCGAGTGGGGTGCCCGCCTGATCCCGGGTGCGCCGTGGCTGGCGCTGGTGCCGGTGGTCACCTCGGCCGCGGGCGTCCTGCTGCTGATCTCCTATATCCTGTCACGATCTCTTTTCTCGATGGGGAGGGATCGGATGCTCCCCGTGGCATTCAGCAGCACCTCCGGCCGGCAGGTGCCCCACCTGGCGGTGGCAACCGGGATCGGGGGTGCCATGGCGGTGATGGTGGTGGAGACCACCGTGCAGTCGTTGGGGACCTTCTTCGCCGTCCTTCTCTCGGCGACCGGGTTTTTCCTGGTGGCCGAGTTCCTCCTGGACAGCGTGGCGGCAGCGGTTCTCCTGCGGGGGGAGGGGGCACATCGCGGGCTGCGGTGGTGCGCGTATCTTTCGGCGACACTGTTGACTGCGCTGCTGGTCGGGTTTCTGGTGGTCGCGCCCTCCAACATCGCGCCGGGGGTGGACATCGTGTGCGGGTGCGTGTCAGGTGTGGCGGTGGCCTTCGCTGCGTGGCCGCGTTCCCGGGCGGGGTCCCTGGTGCACTCCTTCGTCCCGGAGACCGATCTCGTCGAGACGGTGGAGATGGAAAAGGTCCTGGTTCACTGATCCCGGATCGGTGCCGCCCAGCGGGCAGCCTCCCCCGGAGCCGCTATCCGTCCAGCAGGTAGAGCATCCCGTTCGGATCGGCAGCCGCCAGTTTGCCGGTCGCGAAAGTGCGACCGGTGCCGGCGTCGGTCGCGGTGCCGGCGTCGTAGCCGAGCATGACCGAGGGGGACCAGACTTTCATCGCGGCTGCGTCGACCAGCTCCCAGAGGGTGGAGATCGGCTCCCCGCTGCGCGGATCGGTGGGGACCAGGTGGACATTGGGGAGGGGGATGCCCGCCGATTCCACCAGGTACCAGCTCGGATGGGAGGCGAGGACCGGTCCGGTCTCCGGCATTCCGAAGAGGCTCAGCGCCGGACAGCCCAGTGCCCGCCCTACCGCGATTGGGCCGTCGGGATCGAAGGGGCCGTCGATGGTGAGCAGCGCTCCGGACCGGACAGACCGCTCCTTGCGGGCGCGGCGGCCGCCAGCCGGGAGGCTGAGCGCTGCTTCGGCGAGCGGGGTTGCCAACCAGGCCGGCTGATCGGAGGAGAGCCTCTCGGCGAATCGGTCGTCCATCTCGCACCCGATCCAGGTGTTTCCCGCAAGGAGGGCGAAGGCGAGGACGGCCAGGCCGGGCCAGGAGCACGGGGAAAGGGTGGATATCACGGCATCCGCGGGCGAGCCGCCGGTCCCGTTGACGTGCGGGTCGATTCCGCCGGCCCCGGCGAAAAAGGCCCTCATGCTGAGCGCGTGGGATAGCAGGGAGCGGTGGGAGTGCCAGGCGACACGGTCGCCAACCGGGAAACCTGCGATCGGCTTTCTGGTCGCATCCTCGGAGTAACCGTCCCTTTCTGTCCGGGATCCCTGGTCGGCTGGAGGCAGGTCGCCGCCCAGCAGCTCGTCGAGGCGGAGCGCCGGGATACCCGCGGTGGACAGTTCGGACAGCCCGTGCGGGTCGCTTGCCGCCAGGGTCACCCCGGCCGCCGACGCTGCAGAGGCGGTCTTGGTGCCCGGGACCACTAGGACTGTTTGACGACCCGAGGCGAGTGCGGCCAGAACCAGAACAGCGCCTTCGCTGCTAGCGCCCGCCGAGATGACGATACGGGAACCCTCCGGGACCCGCCCCCGCAGCGCGATCGCTGCCGCCCTGACCGTACTTGCGAGGGTCCCTGCCGAAATGGTTCGGCTGTCTCCGCCGATCAGTTGGGCATCGGGAGCACGGCGTGCCCACCGCTCCACAGCCAGCTGGGTGAGAAGGAAGGGGGGGATTCCCACCGTCCGGGGAACTCCTCGGGGCCAGTAGTGGGAGGGGGTGATGGCGATGGTCTTGGGCACCGGGGTTCCTCTCTCACGGGGCTTTCACGAGGGTGTTCGCTAGGGCTTTCACAGGTGGGGGCTGTGGGCGAGCTGGGGGGCCAGGCTGGCGGCGAGCAGGAGAGCAACCGCCACTTCGATCCGGAGCAGGGCGCCCATCACCTTGATGGCCCCTAGACGGCGCTGCCGGGCTCGCGCTTGCTGGGCCGGCGCTGCAGATGCGGCCCATCGTGCGTGCGACTGGGGGTGGACGAAAAGGCCCATGGAGACGATCAGGGCGACCAGTACCCCCCACCCGGCGGCGAGGGCGAAACCGGGCGGCCCGAACGCGATCAACTGGCCGATGGCTGTGACTCCGAGAGCGGCGAGGGCCATCCATCGGTATCGGCGGCCCATCGTTGCGCACAGCGCTCCGGTCTGGGAAGGAGGGATGTGTGCTTGGACGGGTCTCCACACCAGCTCCATCACCAGCACGCCGCCCAGGTAGCTGCACCAGCCCGCGCTCAGAAGGACGAGACCCGCCAGCTTCACCGGGTTCCCTCGTCGGAGGAGGGGACGGAGCGGGGTGCCAGCTTCACAGCAACCCGTTGCCGTAGGAGAGGGACGCTCCGAGGAGCACGACCACCAGAGCGATGGCCAGGTCGGCCCGGGTGATCCGAGAGATCCAGGTCGCTGCCAGCTCCTTCTGCTTCATCCGGTCCGACATGGCGGCCCCGGTCGTACCCGCCCCGGCCTTTTCGGCCAGCTTGGGCCGGAAGACGAACGTGATCAGGGTGCCGTTGACCACAAGTACCACCCAAAGCATCATCATTGTGAAAAGGGTCTGGCCATAGGAGTGACCGAAGAAGTCGGAGGTGTGCTGGGCGCCGATTGCAAAGAAAAGGAGCATCCCGCTGATGGGGAAGAGCGCAAGCGCAGTCCAAACCAGAACGAGGAACCGGTCGGCCGACTTCTGACCCACCACCTGTGCCTGGGCGGGAGGGATGAACTTCTGCGCGGGGCCGAGCACGAACTCCATCGCTATCGACCCTCCCAGGTAGACGGCGACCGCCAGCAGGTGGAGATAGGAGGCGAAGACTTGCATGGCGGTGGATGTCACGGAACGCTCTTTTCTTCGAGGAGACGGTCGGTGCCGCCGTGAAGAGGCGAGCCGGCCGAGGGGTCGGGCACCCCGGGATGCCAGGTGGCGAAATGGTCGGCGATCGTCGGGGTGATCGCGTAGGGCTGGGGGCTTCCCACATGGAAGGCTCGGTAAAAGCTCTGGTCGACGTGGTGGAGCTGCACGGAGAACTTTGCCCTGATCGGGCTGACGAAGGCGGGGCAGGCACCATATAGGGCGACGATCCGCTCGACCGTGGCGATGGCCGCCTCTTCGGCCCAGTCGGATATTTGGGAACGGGGGTGCTCGGCCAGTTCCTGTGCGATCTCGGGTCGGAAGGGGCCGGCAGGCGAGGGCGAGTCGCCTGATATCGGGGAGAGCGGGGAACCCGCTGTGTAGCGCAGCTCCTTGACGTAGCGCACCGCGCTGGCGGCGTCGGGGAAGCGAGGGGAGGGGACCACCACGGCTTCTTTGATTCCCGGCAAGCCCAGGCAGGTCACCGTCTTGGAGGGGTTCCGATCATCGTCGCGAGATAGGAAGGAGAAGCCCAGCCCCGCAGCAATCTCCGGATAGGCGCCGAGGATCAGATCGTCGGCGTACGAGCCCACCGGCCAGGCCCCGACACCGAGCGCCTCGGCGGCGAGGCGGATGTTCTGCACTGCGCATGCTGCCTGGCTCGCGCCGAGCAGCAAAACAAGCTCGTCGAAGGCGGGAAGTGGGAAGCCCACCTCGAGGAAGCCGGGACATATCCATTCCTTGCAGCCCAAAGGATCCCCGGACGCGGGGTCCATCAGGTAGAAACCGGACCATTCGTAGGAGGCGAGGAGTTGGTTGAACCATTCGAGCCCGATGTCCACCACCGGTAGGAGCCAGGTGCTGCCCGGCCGGTTGAGGTTGTACTGACCGGGTCCCATCGGATTGACGTTCTGGGTGCCCTCGGGTGCGGAGAACCAGCCGACATCGGGTCGTGTGGAACTCAGGGGGGTTAGCCCGTCGCGGTAGAAGGCGAGCACGCGTGGGTAGTCCTCCGGACCGGCTATCTCGACCGGAGCGTGGCGCTCGGAGACCGGGCGATAGAGCGACACGCCGGAGTCGTTGACGACGAAAAGATCGGTTGCGCAGTCGTTGGAGGAGGAGGGGATGGTGCGTCCGGTGGTGGAGAGGAGCCCGGACAGCGCGCCGTGGACGGCGATGTCGGCGAGAACGGTCCCGTTGGGGCCCAGTCCCGCCCAGCACAACAGCGCCTCTTCCACCTCGGAGAGGGGAATCGGCTCCGTCTCGGGGCGGTGGGCGAGCGGTCCTCGCGGCTGGGTGAACGTCCTGTTGGAGGACCAGGTGAATGTCTCCTCCTCGCCGGTTTCGATCGCGTATCCGAGTCCCACCCGGCGGGTGCGCAGAGTGGAGAGCAACCGGAAGATCGAGGACGGCTCCTCGAAGGCGCGGGCGAGGAGGGCGCGCTCCTCGCCGGATGGCTCCTGGGTTCTGGGGGAGCCTGTTGCGCCGGCAGATGCGGACTCGGCTGTGCGGCGGGGAAAGATCATCCAGCACCCTCCTGGGTCGTGGCGAGAGCATTAGCGGCGAGTCCGCCGGCCGCACCCTCCTGGGTCGTGGTGAGAACGTCGCCGGTGCCCGGATCGGCTGCGGCGGCGGCCTTGGTCACCCCCACGAAGACTGCCCGATCGGCGGGGACCGGCTGCCACCCGAAGGGGATGTAGCGCAGATGGCCGTACTTGCCGACCAGGTGCAGCCACTTGACCATTCCGGGCTCCACTTCATTGGCGCCGCGCCAGCCCGGGAACATGTGGGGCTCAAAGCCGTTGTAGACCGCGATCTGGCCCGGGCGGATCCGACCGGTGATCCGCGCGGTGGCTTGGAATCTCCCGTGGTCGTTGGCGACGTCGACGTCGTTCCCATCGTCGATGCCCAGGTCTGCCGCGTCGTGGTGGTTCATCACCACCAGGGGCCTGCCCCGATGGGTACCCAGCAGGGTCGAGTTTCCCATGTTCACCGAGTGGACGGTCCACCGCGAGTGCCCGCTCGTCAGCATGAAAGGGAACGCTCCCCCCATGGCGGGCGGTTCCTTGTGGCGCGGCAGGTGCTCGTCGGCTTCGAGGAACCAGGGATGGTCGATGTAGAACTGGGCGCGGCGGGTGAGGGTGGGGAAGGGCACCGACTTGGTGGTGTGCCAGGAGAAAGCGGTCATCACTCGGTCGGGGTCCACGTCGGCAGCGACCGAAAGGCCCGGCGAGAAGACCCCCAGCCCGGTGAATCGCACGCTCCCTTCCTCTCGCAATGAGGCGAGAGAGGTGCCCCGGGGGAGGGTGCCGACTTCGGTAGAGTCGCGGACCCATTCGTCGATGACGTCCTCTTCTGCATCGAATGCTCCTCCCGCGATGAAATCGTCCGCCAGACGGTCCAGGTGGCGGGTGGTGCGCTTGCCGTCCAGGTAGTCGGACATTCCCCGTGCGGCCGCCGCACGGGTGATCGCGCTGGCGAGATCGGAAAAGATCCGCCACTCGGGCCGTGCTTCCCCGGCCGGGGCGACCGATGCATCGGAAAAAGACAGTCTAAGAGTGTGGGTGATCGGGTACTGGAGGTTCACCCTTTCGTAAGCCATGGCGGCGGGAAGCACCAGGTCGGCGTGGAGTGCAGTGGTGGACATGCGGAAGTCGACCACCACTACCTTGTCGAGCTCGGTCCACAGGTCGGTGAGCATGCGCTCCCGTCCTCCCCGAGCACGGCGGAGCGGGTTGGTGCCCACGCAGAAAAGCACACGCGGGGGAGTGGCCGCGCCCGGGCGTGATACCCCACCCCACCAGCCACGGCGGGTGGCATCGGCGAGATAGGCGTCGAAGCTCCGGGTCATCGACGGGTCGGACCATTCGGCGCGGTTCCAGGTCTCCTTGTATCCGCTGTGGTGGTAGTTGAAGAACACGGGCGGCACGCTGGTCCCCGAGCCGGAGGCAAGGTGGAGGAGTTGGTTGCCGGCCATCTCCTCGGTCATGTCGGGGTCGGCCTCGCGGATCGATGCCACCGCTTGCTCGAGGCCGTCGAGGATACGGGAGGTCTCCTCGACGCCTTTTGCGGTCTTCATCGAGAACAGGAGGTACCCGTCCAATCCGGCCAGCGCCAGTCCCTGGATGCCCGTACCGGGCTTTCCCCAGTTGCCGGTCAGGGCCAGGAGAAGGCACATCGATCGTTCCATGAGGTCGCCGTGGTAGTACTTCGGGCCGTTGAATCCCTCCAGGATCTTGGTCCGTCGGCTGGCGGCGAGGCGTGCCAGGTGGCGGATGACCTCCGGATTCACCCCGCAGGCGGAGGTGGCGGCCTCGGGGGTATAGCTCTCCAGGCGTTCGGTGAGAAGGGTGAAGACGGTGGTGACTTCGACGGAGCCCTGGAGGGTTTCCACCGTCCACCGTCCGGTCAATTCCGGAGTGAAGGTCCCCAGGTCGAGGGTCCCCCGGGGAGCCGCTTGTAGGGTTCCCCCGGCACCCATCAGGTAGAACTGGTCGTCGAGCCCACCGGTGGTGAGATCGCTCGCCCGCAGGAAGCGACCGGTGTCGGCCACCACCACCAAGGGGAGATCGGTCTGGGTGGCGACGAAGGAGCGATCCATGAGCTCCTCGGTGACGATCACCTGGCACATCGCCAGTGCGAGCGCGGCATCGCTGCCGGGGCGGACCGGCACGTGGAGGTCGGACAACACCGCTGAGGCGTTGACGTCGGGCGCGATTGCCACCACCGTCGCGCCGCGGTAGCGGGCCTCGGTCACGAAGTGGTGGTAGGGGATCGAGGTGTAGGCGGGATTGGAATGCCAGACCAGCAAGAGCTCCCCGTGGAAGGTGTCATCGACCGTGCTCGCGCACGAGAACTTCCCGAAGGTTATGTGCTGGCCGGTAGGCAGGTCGTTGACCAATCCGTTGGCGTCGAGGGTGATCGCGCCCAGGAGCCCGGCCAAGCGGAGGAAGGGGGCTTGGGACATGAGGCCGCCTTCGACGCTCTCTTCGAATACGATCGACTCGGGACCGTCCTCGTCGATCGCGTCCAGCACCGATTCGGCCACCTCGGCCAATGCCTCGTCCCACGAGATCTCTTCCCAGCGTCCCTCCCCGCGTGTCCCCACCCGCCGGAGGGGGTGGACGACCCGGTCGGCGGCGGCGAGCTGGCGGCTCCACGCGCTGCCCTTCTGGCAACCGAGGGGATTGAGGTCCGGCACACCCTCTTCGACTGGCTCGATCCGCCCTCCCTGCTCCTCGAAAAGGACCGCTCCGTCACGGACGAATACCCGGTAGGGGCAGGTGGCGAGGCAGTTCAAGCAGTGGGTGCCCCAACCGGTCCGGTCCCAGGACCAGCGGAGTCGGTATCCGTCGGCGGTGACCGCCGGGCAGGCGGGAGGCGTCGTCGAGTCGGGAAAAGGAGCGTCGCCGCGGGTTACCGAACTCGCCGTCAGCGTCTTCGAATCGGGAAAAGGAGCCTTGCCGGGGGTCACGTTCCGAGCAGGGATGCGAGGTAGGCGCGATCGGCCTGTACGAAGTGCTCCAGCCTCGCCAGTGCCCACTCGATCGGGCCGGCAGGGCTCTGGGATCGTGCGGTGGCGACCATGGCGGGAACCCAGGAGGCGAGGAAACGGCCGAGGAAGTCCGCCTGGGCGCGCCGGTAGGAAGCGCGGAGCCGATCCGAGGTGACCGAAGCCTCCTTGAAGCAGACGAATCCCATGAACTCGCACTCGGTGGAGAGGTGGTCGGGGGGGAGGTCCCCGCCGCCGGTGGCCAGTCCGAAGTACTCGTACTCGCGCTGCACCTCACTCACCGCGGTGCCCGGGAGGTGGGTGCCCGAGCGGAGGGGCGAGGCGTCGGCGGAGTCGTCGCCGAATAGCCGCTCCCACTCGGCAGCGTACTCCGGGTCGCTCAGGTCGCCATTGCCGGCGGACTCGTCGATGGCGAACTCGAAGGGCAGCAACTCGGCACCGGTAGACAGCTCCTTGGCCCAGCGCCCGTCCCGGAACTTGCCGGCCTGATCCGGTCCTGGAGGGGCGAAGATCTGCCCGAGCACCTGGTAAACCGCGGAGCGGGCGGTGCACTCGTTCTCCTCGACCTCCTGCAGGGTGTCGGCAGAGCCCTTGATCTCCAGTCCGGAGAGCGAGTAGGTGAACATGGTCCTCCTTGGGTTTCCGGGCGAGCCGGGGTCAGGCGGGCTTGGTACCGATCTGCACCGCCACTGTCTCGGGACGGCGATCCAGGGTGGCGGGGTCGGTTGTGTACGGCCCGAAAAGCTCGTGCCAGCGGTAGACGATCAGCGTGTCCAGGATCTCGGAGGTCCCGCCTGACCTGACCGTATCGAGCTCCGATTTGATCCTGGCAAGAGCTGTATGTACCTTCGGTCCGAAGAGGGACTCCAGGTACTCGGGCGGGATGCGTGGCGTCTCATAGTCGATGGACATGTCATCGTGGAGCCGATATGGAGACAGCGGCGGAACGTAGAAGATGTTCGGCTCGGTACCGTATTCGGGGTGGAGGGGAAGGGCAACTTCCCACTCGTGGACGAGCCGATGGATGGGACCGGCCGGGTCGTCGGCGCTCCCGACGAAGACCAGGCGACCGGGGCATTGGCGAGCACAGGCGGGGGCCACCCCCTCCTCCAGGCGGGGAAAGCAGAGAATGCAGTGCTGGGCGATGCCGCGCGCGTAGTTGAAGTAGATCTCCTTGTAAGGGCAGGCCTCCATGCAGAACCGGGATCCCTGGCAGATCTCCTCGTCGCGGAGGACCGCACCGTCCTCCGGCCGCTTGTACATAGCTCCGGTTGGGCAGGCCGCGACGCAGACCGGGTGGGTACAGTGATTGCACAGCCTGGGGAGGTAGAAGTAGTAGGCGTTGGGGTATTCGCCGCCCCCCTGGTCCTCGTCCCAGTTCATCCCCCACTTGGTGGAGCCGTCGCCGGTGTCGGTGGGTCGGAGGTGAACGTTCCTCCCCTTCCCTCCGTAGAAGACCTCGTCGTAGTTGAACTCCCATCCGCCGCCGAACTCGGCGCGGGTCGGTTGGTGCCCGGGAACCGGGCGACCGTTCTTCCATCCGCCCCCCATCTGCTCCCACCCCTTGGGGGAACCGAGCCCCGGTTGGGTGTTCACCTTCATCCACCAGTGGTGCTCTTCGCCTTCCTCACGGGTCCACAGCACCTTGCAGGCGATCGAGCAGGTCTGGCAGCCCATGCACTTGTTGAGGTCGAACACCATCGAGACCTGGGCACTTGTGCCGGTTGTTCCGTGCTGGGATTCCGATATTGCTGTCACGCGCCGGCCTCCAATTCGATCCACTGGTGAGTTACTGCTGCGATACCGGCTCGTTCGTCGTTGGCTCCGTCCCAGACCGCCAGACCCATCCGGGGAGCATCGGCGGGTGGCGCGTCTCCGGAGATCACCACCGCCCACCGAAGTCCCTCGCGCTGCGATGTCGCTGAGATCGACGAGTTGTCGGACGGAGATTTCGCACCGTCGGTTTCGGAGAGGGGGCGGAATACGCCGGGACCGCATCCCAGCAGTGCCCTGGCCGCCGGGAGCGAGCGTTGAACTGGGAGGAGGTCGCGCCAGAGCCAGAGGGTGACCGGAGACTCCCGAGTGCCGATGGTCGCGGGGGGCCCCGCATTACCCCCCGAACCACCGGGCGCCGGGAAGAAGACGCCTGCGGAATCGGTGAACTCGGGGAGGGAGCCGTTGGTGGCGGGGCCTGTCGATCCCGACCATTCGATCCGCACGAAAAGGCGCCCGTTGTTGCGTGCGACAGCGACGTCGGCACCGGAGACCAGACCGTAGGGGCGGTCCTCCCAGGCGGCGCGGATGTACGCGTTGGGTTGGGCGTCGAGGGGCACCGGGGCGAGGGGCACCGCTTCACGGGGGACCGCTTCCCACCCCGGATCGGTGGGGCTGTCCAGTGGGTCGGTAACGGCGGTCACGCGCACGTAGGTCCTCCTTCTGTCTTCTCGAAGTTGCAGGGAACGCCGCGATCGACCGGGATGGGCTGGAACTCGGCCATGGTGTAGTTGATGTGACCGTAGCCACCGGCGAAGGCGATCCACTTGACCATCCCCGCCTCGATCTCATTGGCGCCGTTCCAGTCGCGATACTGGTGGCCGTCCCAACCGTTGTAGGAGATGATCTGACCCGGCTGCACCCCCGGGGAGACCTTCACCCGAGCGGTGAACGAGGTGATGTCGTTGTAGACGCGGATCAGGTCGTCGTCGGCGACACCACGGGACTCTGCGTCGGATACGGAAACTTCGACGGCAGGCTCGCCCCGGTGGGTCTGGAGGATGACCGGGTTGGCCTGGTTCATCGAATGGATGCTCCAGCGGTTGTGTCCCGAGGTCATTCGCAGCGGGTGGTCGCCGCCAGAAAGGGGGTTCGGCTTGTGGCAGGGGAGCTGTTCGTTTGCTTCCAGCCACCAGGGATGGTCGATATAGAACTGGGCCCGGCGTGCGTAGGTGGGGAATGGATCCCCTCGCTCGACGTGGTCCCGGAAGGGGGTGTGGGTCTTGGTGCTCTCGAAGGGAGAGGCCTGGGCGAGGGCGAACGGGCTGGTGCCCCACCCGGTAAAGCGCTCATGGCCGACTTCGCGCATCCGGGCGATGTCGGTCCGGTCGGGAAGGGTCCCTGCGTAGGCAGAGTCACGGATGATCTCGTCGATCAGCTTGTCGTCTTCTTTCAAGTACCCGTCGAGCGTGTAAGCGTCCCAGAAGTGCTCTGGCCGGAAGGGGGTGCCCAGCCGGTTGGCGTACTCGTTGATCCCTCGGGCAGCGGCCCGCTCGGCGAGCTTGCGGCACAGCCCCTGGTATATCTGCCACTCGGACATCGCTTCTCCGGCGGGATCGGCATTGCGGTCGGAAAAGGTGAGATTCATCACGTGGGAAGTGGGGATGTGCAGGTTCACCTTCTCGTAGTGCTGGGCGGCGGGCAGGACGTAGTCGGAGTGCAATCCGGTGAAGTTCAGGCGGAAGTCGATCGACACGATGGTGTCGAGCTTGTCCCACAGGTTCTCCCCGAGCTGGGTCCATCCGCCACGGGTACGCCGCAGCATGTTCCCCCCGCATTCGATGAGCATCCGGGGAGGCTCTTCGGGCCGCGGGTGGTCGAGACCTTCCCACCACCCTTGGTCGATGGCTTCCTGGAAGTAGTCCTCGAACTTGCGCGGCAGGGACTCGTCACCCCATTCGCGCTTGTTCCACCGCTCCTTGTAGCCGGCCTGCCAGTACCACCAGAACGCGGGAGGAGACCCGGCGAAACGGGCACCCGCGGCCAGACCCTCCATCTTGGCGAGCATCCGGGCGAGCTCGCGCACCGCCAGCTCGTCGCTGGTGATGGACGGGTCCTGTTCGCGCAGGGCATCGGTGGCCGCCTGCTGG
>JAKAWH010000007.1 GCA_021817065.1 Actinomycetes bacterium | reverse complement strand
TCCGATCTGTGCCCACGCGGACAACAACATCGACTTCCAGGAGTTCATGGTCGTGCCGGTCGGAGCTGCATCGTTCTCCGAGGCTCTGCGGTGGGGCACCGAGACGTACCACGCGCTGAAAGGGACATTACGCGACAAAGGACTCGCCACCGCAGTGGGTGACGAGGGAGGCTTTGCCCCCAATCTTGCCCATAATGCCGAGGCGATCGACCGCCTGGTCGAGGCGATCGTCGCCACAGGGCGGGAGCCTGGCGCCGATATCGCTATCGCACTCGATCCTGCAGCCAGCGAGTTCTTCCGGGACGGTTCCTACGTGCTTTCCGGAGAGGGCAAGACCCTGAGCCCCGCAGAGATGGTGCAGTACTGGGTGGATCTCACGGCGACATACCCGATGATCGTGTCCATCGAAGACGGGATGGCGGAGGGGGACTGGGAGGGCTGGGCGGCGCTCACCGAGGCGATCGGGTCGCGGGTGCAGTTGGTTGGCGACGACATCTTCGTTACCAACCGCACGCTCCTCCGGCGCGGCATTTCAGAGAAGGTGGCCAATTCAATCCTGATCAAGCTAAACCAGATCGGGACTCTGACCGAAACACTGGAAACGATGCGTCTAGCCACTTCTTCCAACTACACCTGCGTTGTCTCCCATCGCTCGGGCGAGACGGAGGACACCACCATTGCCGATCTGGCGGTGGCGACCAACTCCGGGCAGATCAAGACCGGCGCTCCGTGCAGGTCGGATCGAGTGGCCAAGTACAACCAGCTCCTTCGAATCGAGGAGGACCTGGGGGAGTCGGCGGCATTCGGCGGTACGGAAGGGGTCCTGGCGCGATGAGGTCCTGTGCCTGCATGGTTGCCGAGGTCCGTCCCCGGTGAAAGCCAAGGATGCCTCGTTGTCGTGGTCGAAGCGGGTTGCTCCTGGGCGCTCGCGCTTGTCCGGCGACGGGCGCTCTCCTTCCCCGCTATCCCTGGTGATTCTGATGGTCGTCATGGCGGGATTGTTCCTTGCCATCATGCCGGTGAGGACCTATCTCGCCCAGCACCGCACCGAGGTTTCGGTGTCGCACCGCCTGTCCGATCTGAACCGGGAGAACAAGGACCTTTCCACCCAGATAGCTCGGCTCTCCACTTCCGCGCAGATCGAAAATATCGCGCGTTCCCGCTACGGGTTGGTTGAACCGGGGGAGAGGTCATACGTGATCCTTCCCACCACCACGACCACAACGGCGGCGCCCGCGGCACGCGTGCACCGGTGACATCGGAATTGACAGGTGGTACCCTCGCCGCGCCCGAGCGCGTTTCTGTGATCAACCCGGAGCCAACCGAAGACCGGGAGCGGGTCGAGCGCCTCCTGGGTCGCCGGCTCAATGCCGAGTTCGCTGTGGCCGTGCGCGATGCGGTTGGAGCGCCGGTAGTCATCCGCAATGCCCCTTTCATGGATGACGGGACTCCGATGCCGACCCTTTACTGGTTGGTGGGAGCTGCCGAGTGCGATGCAGTCGCCCGGCTGGAAGCCGCCGGAGGCGTCCGGGAAGCCGAGAGATCGGTCGATCCGAACGAGCTCATCCGTGCGCACGAACGTTACGCGGCCGAACGCGATGTCTTGGTGTTCTCAACCGATGCCGGCCCCTGCCCTACCGGCGGTGTAGGGGGTACCCGCCGAGGCGTCAAGTGCCTCCACGCCCATCTGGCTTGGTACCTGGCCGGGGGTGAGGACCCGGTCGGGGCCTGGGTCGCCAGCTCGCTGGGATTAGATCGCTCGGTATATGCCCACTGCCGGTAACCCCGTGTTGGGTAGCCCGGTCACCGCTCTCGAATGCCGAGTGTGCGATGGCCGGTAGTCCCGTAGCCGCTCTCGATTGCGGCACCAATTCCACCCGGCTCCTTGTTGCCGGTGCCGACGGCGCCGAGCTGGAGCGCCTCCTTACCATCACACGGCTTGGCCAGGGGGTCGATGCCTCCGGGCGGTTGGCGCCGGCAGCCATCGATCGCACGGTCGACGCACTTCGTAAATATCGTGAAGTCATGGATAGATATCGGGTGGGATCTGCACGGCTGGTTGCCACCTCTGCGGCTCGCGACGCGGCCAACTTCGCGGAGTTCTCGCGGCGCGCCCTGGAGGCCACTGGTGTCGAACCGGAGCTCTTGAGCGGAGCGGAGGAAGGAGCGCTCGCCTTTCGCGGTGCGACTGCCGGGCTCGCTTCCCAGGAGGAGGCCACCGCCGGGCTGAGCAATATCAAGGGGACCACCGGGGAGTCGGACACGGGCGAAAAGGCCACCCTGGTGGTGGACATAGGTGGCGGCTCCACCGAGCTCATCGCCGGAGTGCCTGGTGAGGATCCTGGCTTCGTGATCTCGTTGGACATGGGCTGCGTCAGGATCACCGAGAAGTTCCTGCGCCATGACCCGCCTGAAGCAGCCGAAGCGGAACATGCTCGCGCCGAGATCGCCTCGCTGCTCGATCGAGCCCAGGAGGAAGCCATTGGTACGTACCGGTCCGAAGGCTTTTTCGCTCACCGCCTGGTGGGCGTCGCGGGAACGGTAACGTCGCTATGTGCCATGTCGCTGTCGCTGGACGACTACGACCCAGCCGTTGTCCATCATGCACTCCTGTCGCGGGACGAGGTGAAACGCCTTCTCTCCGAACTTCTGGCGGAGACCGCCGAGCAGCGCCACCATCACCGCGGTCTGGAAGCGGGTCGCGCCGACGTCATCGCAGGGGGAGCGCTCATCCTGGGTACGCTGATGGACACCTTCGGTTTCGACGCCCTTCTAGTCTCGGAGTCAGATATTCTCGATGGACTGGTGGCTAGCCAGCTCGTGACCGGTCACGAGGGAGGCGGAGCATGATAACGCCGTCGCACCACGCCCGCCGAATAGTCGCGGCGGTGATCCTTGTCACCGGGTTCCTCGGTTTGGCGGTTGGGTTCGTCGGGGTTTCTGGACCGGCTGCCGCAATCGGAATAGGGAGGACAGCGACGATGGCGACCACCACGGCCACCAGCCCGCCTCCGGGCTCCGCCGGGGTCAGCCCCGCCTACATGGTGGCGACGGTGGAAGGGAACGTGGTCCCTTTCGGTGATGCGGGCAACTTCGGTTCGTTCACCCAACCACCGCCGGCTACGGTAGCCGAGGCAAGTCCACCCGGAACGACCGGTGGCGGGCTCACCGGGAGCGCTTCGGCGACCGGAAGCACGACGATGGCGCCGCCAGCCGCCGGGAGTACTTCGACAACAGAGAGCGCGGTGAATGCTTCCCCGGCCACCTCCTGGTCGCCGATCTCTGCAGGATCGCCGGTGGTGTCGGCCGCGGCGCTCCAGGGGGGAACCGGCTATTGGCTGTCCACTGCCAACGGGGGAGTGTTCAGTTTCGGATCGGCGGGCTACTTCGGCTCGGCTGGCCAGCTCGATCCGAACGAAGCCCCCGGTGGCGCCAACGCCCTGCACCTCGCCAAATCGATCGTCGCCATGGCGGCCACCCCCGACTCTCAGGGCTACTGGCTGGTCGGCGCGGACGGGGGCGTGTTCTGTTTCGGCGACGCGGCATACCAGGGCTCTCTCGGCCAGCTCGATCCGAACAAAGCCCCCGGTGGCGCCAACGCCCTGCACCTCGCCGATTCGATCGTTGCCATCGCGGCGACGCCTGATGCACAGGGCTACTGGCTGGTGGACACGGCTGGTGCGGTGTACGCCTTCGGCGACGCAGCGTACCGGGGGTCGATGGGCCAACTCGATCCCACCAAGGCGCCGGGCCACGCAAACGCAGCACCCGACAGCTACCCGATCGTCGCCATCGCGGCGACGCCTGATGCACAGGGATACTGGCTGGTGGACACGGTCGGCGCTGTGTACACCTTCGGTGACGCGGCGTACCGGGGGTCGACGGGCCAACTCGACCCGACGGAGCCCCCCGGGGGCTCCAATGCAGCGACGCTGGCTCGCTCCGTAGTTGCCGTGGCGTCCACATCGGATGGTCGTGGCTATTGGATCGAATCAGCCGACGGCGGTGTCTACGCCTTCGGTGACGCGAGTTTCTCCGGCTCTGCATCCGGGCATGTCGCCGCCCATGACGCGGCAGTGAGCCTGGTGGCAACCCAGCCCTACGTCGACGGCGGCAGCGCTGCGGCACGCCAGGCGGTCGCTTTTGCCCTGTCCCAGGTCGGCCAGCCCTATCTGTACGGGGGGACCGGCACGGGAGGATACGACTGCTCGGGATTGGTGATGGTTTCCTTTGCGAACGCCGGGGTTATCCTTCCCCGCCAGGCACAGGAGCAGTTCGACGCAGACATCGAGCTTCCCGCGGGCCTTCCCCTCCTGCCCGGTGACGTTGTCTTCTTCGGGACGGGTCCGACCGGTATCCAGCACGACGGGATCTACATCGGAAACGGGCAGATGGTGGATGCCCCCCACACGGGGGCCGATGTCCGCGTCGAGTCCTACCAGTGGGACGACTACGTGGGCGCTACCCGACCTGCACCGTAGGGAGGTCTTAGGGAGGCCGGCCTCCTTTTCTTGGAGGGTCGGTTTCCGCTGGGACCGGAAGAGGCGGGCAACGTGGCGACTCGGTAGCCTTTGGGTATGTTGCAGCCGAGGGGAGCACCGGAGGAAGTGGCCGGTCGCAGGGTCTTTCTGCGGCCTCTCGCTCCGCGGGACTTCGACCAGTGGAGCGAGGTCCGGTTGCGGTGTGCCGACTGGCTCCTCAAGTGGGAGCCGCGCCCGCCCATCGACCAGATCAACGTCGAGCGCGATCGGAGGGCGTTCGCTGCCCGATGCGGGATGCGCCAGCGGGAGAGGCAACTCGGCACTGCGTACGGATTCGGGATATTCGTCGAGGAGAAGGTGGCTGGAGAGATCAATCTCCTCTCGATCCAGCGCGGTCCCATGCAGACTGCGACCATCGGCTATTGGATAGACCACGCGCTGGCGGGCAACGGGTACATGCCGGAGTCGGTGGTGACTGTCTTCCGGTTCGCCTTCGAGGAGTTGGGCCTTCACCGCCTGGAGATAGCGATCATCCCCCGCAACTTCCGCAGCCGGCGAGTGGTGGAGAAGCTCGACGTGCGTGAAGAAGGCCTAGCTCTCCGTTACTTGGAGATCAACGGCGTGTGGGAGGATCACATTCGATACGCGATCACCTCGGAGGAATGGGCCGATCGCAGGACAGATCTGTTGGGCAGGTGGCTCGGCGCGCTGCCGGAGGAGACCACCAGCTACGCCTGATGCGCGCCTGGGCACGGGGGTGGCTACGCACTAGGCGCGGCCGGGCTATTTGCGGAGGCTACGCCTCGAGTCGCGCAGGCTACGCCTCGGGTCGCGCAGGCTACGCCTCGGAAGCGGCTAGGTGTGGGGGCTCCGCACCACTGCGGGGGAGTGGTGGAAGAAGCTCTCGACATCGCGGTCATAGGTGTACTGGCGACCCAACGGCCCGACTGCTTTCGACAGGCGCCGCTGCTTGGCGAAGCGTTCCACCGCGCCGAGCGACGTGTAGCGGTAGGTGAAGCCGAGGTCCTTGTAACGGCGGTTGTCGATGCCGCGACCGAAGCGGAGCAGGCGAAGAACCTCGGGAGGGAAGGGAGCGAGCCCTAGCCGGCGTAGCGGCCGGGCGGCCAGCTCGGTGAACACGGGGGGGAGCGGTAAGAGGGTTGCGCCGCAGAGCTTGGCGACCTCGCTCCAGGGGAGGAGGCCGTCACCGGCGACGTTGAATATGCCCGGGCAATCCCGGGTCGTCGCGAACTCCACCGCCGACACGACGTCGGTCTCGTCCACGAACTGCAATTGAGGATCGAATCCGAAGATGGAGGGAGCGAAGCCGCGGGTGAGTGCTTCGGTGAAGGGCGTCTCGATGTCGGTGCCCAACACGTTTGAAAAGCGCAGCAGGGTGACACCCACATGCGGGTTGTCCTTCGCGAAGTCCCGCAGGTAGCCCTCCGCCGCCATGAGCGAGTCCTCGACGGTGGTCGCCGGTGGATCGCTCCGTGGAGTCTCCTCGTTGAACCAGAGTGGATCCCGGCCACTGCAGCCGTAAACGAGACCCGACGACTTCACCACCACCCGGCGCACCGGGGTGTTGGAGGCTCCGGCGGCGGCGAGCAGGTTCATCGTCCCGATCACGTTGATCTCGTGAAGACGGCGAAAGCGCATCTGGGTGGAGTCGACCACCAAAAAGGTATGCACGATGGTGTCGACCTGGGTGGCCTCGACGATACGGGTGAGAATGGAGTAGGTCTCGTCGGCCCGAACGTATTCGGTGCGTTCCAGCTCGACCAAGGGCTCCGACACGTCCATGCCGACGATGACGTCGACGTCGTCGCGCTTCTCGAGAGCCTGAGCCACTTTGCCGCCCCAAAAGGTTCCCAATCCGGTGAGGAGGACCCGGCGCCCCATCACCTCACCCCGAGGGAACCGGCCGGTTCCGTGGGAGACGGCACCGTGTTACCCGAGCCAGGGGTTGCCGCGGTGGGCGAGCATGTCGTAGAGGGCCTCCTGGATGGAGATCCGGATGTTCTCCGCTTCGTCCATCACCCGGGACTTCGAGTAGCGCTCCTGGTCGGGCGGGACGGGGAAATGCACTGGGTCGAGGACGCGCAGCTTGATCTTGGCAGGCAGGCTGAGTGCGGTTCCCAGTACCGGCCCCATTAGGAGCCAATTGACGGTGATCGGGAAGTAGGGCAGCCCGGTCACCTTCGCCAGCGAGTTCAGCCGGATGAGGATCGGCATGGTCTCCTCGGTGCCGATCACCGCGATGGGCACCACGGGTACGCCAGCCCGCATGGCGATCTCGACGAAGCCGCCCCGCCCGAAGCGGCGCAACCGGTAGCGCTGGGTGAACAGCTTGGAGGGCCCCTTGGTCCCCTCCGGGAAGACCAGTGCGAGTTGTTTCTGCTCCCGCAGGAGTCGGTAGGCGTTCTCGGGATGGGCAGGGACCCCGCCAGCTCGCGACCACAGCGTTCCGACCACAGGCAACTGGCGGAAGAAGTGGTCGGCCAAACCGTAGACAGGGCGGCTCAGTTCCTGCTCGATACCGTGCATGATCACCGGCGCGTCCATGGGAACCGCTCCGGCGTGGTTGGCGACCAGCAGCGCTCCGCCCTCGGTGGGGATCTTATCCAGCCCTTCCCACTCGACCCGGAAGTACTTGTCGTAGAAGAATTGGAAACCCTTCCGGGCGAGCGAGCGGATGCTCTCCGATCGACCCCACTCGTCGATGTCGGTCAATCGTTCGGCCGACGGCGCTCCCGGCTGCGGCTCGGGACGCTTGAGAGGGACGATGGTTCCTGCGCCCAGACGGCTTGCGGCGGTGGATTCCTCGACGATGCCCGCTTCCACTTTACCGATGCTATCGGCTCCTTCCGGGCAACGCTAGGGCAGAATGGGTAATGCTCTTCCAGCGGGACCGCCCGCCTCGGCTCACTGCCTTCGAGATGCGCGCCCTGGAGGCCATCGCGGGTGCTCTGGTGCCCCGCGGGGGTGCGGTGGAGTTGGGTGCGGACGACCTCCGGGTTGCCGACCAGGTCGCACGATGGGTGGAAGGATTCAATCCGGCGATGCGGGGGCTGGTCCGTGCGATGATCGCCGGCTTCGATCTGACCCCGCTGCTTTCTCGGCACTCGCGCCTTTTCCATCGACTGGATGCTACCGAACAGGACAGATGGGTGACCGGGAGTCCCCGATCCCGCATCCGGGCCCGCCGGGAAGCGCTGGTCGGCTTGCGCACCCTGGTGGGAATCGCCTTCGCTTCCGACCCGCGGGCGGCAGCCGCGATCGGCTACGACGGGAGCCCTGCCACTCCGGTCGACTGGGATCGGGTACCGCCGGCGACCCGGCTGCCGGTGCTGCACTTCCCCGAGGTAGCGCCCGGCACCGATCTCGATGTCGACGTGGTGGTGGTGGGGAGCGGGGCAGGCGGTGCGGTGGCGGCGGACGTGCTCGCCCGGGCGGGCCTGTCGGTGATCGTGCTGGAGGAGGGCGGCTTCCACGACGCCACGGAGTTCCGGGAGTCGACACCGCTCGACAGGCTCTCCCGCCTCTACCGGGATCACGGGATGACCACCACCTTCGGGAATCCGGTTATCTCCCTGCCCATGGGGCGCGCAGTGGGGGGGACCACCGTGATCAACTCGGGGACCTGTTTCCGGACACCGGAGAGCGTGCTGTCGGATTGGTCGGCTGGCGGGCTGCCCGGTGTGTCGCCGGACGACATGGCGCCTCACTTCGACCGAGTGGAGGAGGTGCTGGGGGTAAACCCGGTGGGCGACGACATCCTGGGGCCCAACGGGGACGTCTTCCGCTGTGGTGCGGCCGCGCTCGGGTATTCGGGCGGGCCGATCCCGCGCAACGCGCGCCTCTGCCACGGACACGGGGCCTGTGCCCTCGGCTGCCCGGTGGACGCGAAGCAGGGAATGCACGTGACCTACCTTCCCCGGGCGGTGGAGGCCGGGGCGACCATAATCTCCCACGTCCGCGCGCGGCGCATACTGATTGACGGAGTCCGGGCCACCGGAGTCCTTGCCGACCTGCTCGACCCTTCGACCGACCGCCGCCGCGGCGTGCTCCGGGTAAGGGCGCGAGCGACGGTTGTCGCGGCTGGGGCGATCTTCACCCCCACCATCCTCGCCTCCCAGCGGATTGCTTCTTCGTCGGGCCAGCTCGGGCGCAACCTGGTGATCCACCCGGGAGTGGGGACCACCGCCCGTTTCGAGGAGGAGCTCTTCGCCTGGAAAGGAGTGATGCAGAGCTACTACGTGGACGAACGGATCGATGAGGGGGTCCTGCTGGAAGCGACCTTTCCTCCGCCGGGGATCGGGTACTCGGCGGGCGCGCTACCGGGCAGCGGGCGGGAGTTCAAGGATCTTTTCGGGGCGTACCCCCACATGGCCGCCTGCGGGTCGATCGTGAGCGACGGGGGGAACGGATCGGTGAGGCCGATGCCAACAGGGTCCCTGGGAAGGTCCGGGAGAGCGATCATCCGATATGACTTATCGTTCAACGATGCGGCCACGCTGGTGGAGGGTATTGCCCTCGCTGCCGAGATCTACTTCGCTGCAGGAGCCCGGGAGGTGTACCCGATGCTTCCCGGTCTGGCGTCGATCACCACTCCCGCCGATGTGGCCCACATTCGGGAAGGTCGCTGGCGTCGAAGCGATCTGAAGGTGTCGGCATACCACCCGATGGGGACCGCCCGCATGGGGGCCGACCCGCGAATGTCGGTGGTGGATCCCTGGGGGGCGGTGTGGGAGGTGCCCGGCTTGTGGGTGATGGACGCGTCGATCCTTCCTTCCTCCACCCGTGTGAATCCGCAGATCACCATCATGGCGATGGTCTCCCGGTGCGCCGCCCACTTGGCGGACGTGCTGAATCGTTGAAGGCTCTGGTCGTCGCCAACGCCGCGGCGCGCGGAGCGGTAGGCGAGTTGGCGGGCGAAGCCGCCGCATTGCTCGGTGCCGAGCCGGCGTTGGCCGTCGAGACCATTTGGCCAGAATCGCGCGATGAGACACGCGCACGCGTAATGTGCGCGATGGCGGGTCCAGCATCCCGCGAGAGCCCCCCCGGGGTGGTTGTCGCGGTAGGGGGCGACGGCACCGCCCGCGATGTCGCCTTCGGGCTGGCGGATGGGATAGGCCGGTGGGACATGGGCATAGCTCCCGCCTCGGGGCGGGAGGGCAGGCTGGGCTGGTGTGGCGGTGGCACTGCCCTCTTGGAGGGAGCGCCACCAGTATTGGTGGTGGTACCGGCGGGAACCGGGAATTCCCTCTACCGTGAGGTATGGGACGACGTATCGTGGCAAGAGGTAGTTGGTATGGGGGCACGGTATGTCCGTGAGCCTCTCCGGACGGGGAACGTGTCGTACCTCGACATGGGCCGGGTGGAGGGCGGTTCGCTCACTGGTACTCCTTTTCTCCTGGGGGCGAGCGTCGGGTTCCTGGCCGAGACGGTGAGGGCGAGCCTGTCCCTGGATCACCTCACCGGGAGGCAGCGCTACGCGGCGGCGGCGGTTGAGGCGCTCAAGGAACTGCGCCCCTTTTCCGCCCTGGTTAGCGTGGACGGCGAGGTGCTGGCGGAGGGTGAGATGGCAATGATCGCTATCGGTGGTGCGCGCCGCCGCGGCGGAACTCTTGCCGTGCTCCCCGACTCGGTACTCGACGACGGCCTGCTCGACGTTTGCGTGGTCGGGGCGACGACTGCCGAGATCCTGGCGGGGTTGCTGGCTCGGGCGTCGTCGGGGGCCCGCTGGGGCGATGAGCACGCAACCTTCGGGCGGGGCAGAGTGGTTGCCGTGGAGGCACTCGACGGGAGGCCGATCACCAGCGAGGTGGACGGCGATCTGTGCGAGGTCGAGGAGACCCGCCTCGCGTTCCGTGTGGTGCCCCACGCGGTGCCGGTGCTCGAATATCGCCGGATCGAACCCGCTGTGGTGGCCGCTCGTCAGTGACCGGCCCGAATGTCAGCTCTCGGGTTCGTTGTCACCCGGGTTCTGGTGCGGGATTACTCGGGAGGGGATCGTGCCCAGGCGCCCTGCCTGGTAATCCTCCAGAGCCTGGAGGATTTCGGCCCGCGTGTTCATCACGAACGGGCCGTAATGCACCACCGGCTCGCGGATCGGCTTGCCTCCGAGGAGGAGCATCTCGAGGTCGGCACTGCGGGAATCCTGCCGAGAGTCCGCAGCGATGGTGAGGGCGTCGCCAGGGCCGAAGACGGTGAGGTCTCCCACGCCGATCGGGCGGCCATCGGGTCCGGTGGACCCATGCCCGGCGAGGGCGTAGGCCAGGGCGTTGTATCCGGCAGGCCAGGGTATGTTGGCGCGTGCTCCCGGGCTCAAAGTGGCGTGGACGAGCAGGATCGGAGTGAATGTCGAGCCTGGCCCTGCAAACCCGTCAAGATTCCCGGCGATCACCCGAAGGAGGGCACCGCCGTCGGCGGTGGTGAGCAGTGTCTCCTGGTTTCCGCGGATGTCCTGGTAACGCGGCGGGTTCCATTTGTTCGCCGCCGGGAGGTTCACCCATAGCTGAATGCCGTGAAAAAGCCCCCCCGATTGCACCAGCTCTTCGGGAGGGGCCTCGATGTGGAGGATGCCTGCTCCAGCCGTCATCCACTGGGTGTCGCCGTCGGTGATACGACCGCCGCCGCCGTTGGAGTCCTGGTGGACGAAGGTGCCGTCGATGATGTAGGTGACGGTCTCGAAACCTCGGTGCGGATGCCACGACGTTCCCTTGGGCTCGCCCGGTGCGTAGTTCACCTCTCCCATCTGGTCCATGTGGATGAAGGGATCGAGATCGCGCTGGCTCACCCCGGCGAAGGCGCGACGCACGGGAAAGCCCTCACCTTCCAGGCCGCTCGGGGCTGGAGACACCGAATTGACCGGCCGGAAGAGTGTCGTAGCGTTGTCGATGTCTCTAATACGGGGGAGGATCAAGGTGTCCTCTACGGTGACTGCGGGCATGCTGCCCCTCCTATCCTCACCGCTCGGACGTAGTGTCCCGGGCGGCCTGCAATGGAGAACCGGCAATCCACCGGGGTTATTTCCGTGTCCCGCCCCATCCGGCCGTGTTTCGCCTCCCGGTCTCCTCCTCCCCAGGAGCAAGAATTGGCAGCAGCACCCTTGAAATCTCTGAGATGGGTACTACGATGATTCGCAATGGAGGCGAATGCTGGGGTCCTGGAGAATGCGACCGTATTGGCGGTCGACGACATCCCCGAGAGCCTCGAACGCCTGGTCAGGGTGCTCGGTGACTTCTGCGAGATGCGGACCGCCACATCCGGCCCCGAAGCGCTTGGCCTCGCCTCGTCCGGGCAGCAGCCCGACTTGATCCTGCTCGATCTCATGATGCCAGGGATGGACGGCTACGAGGTCTGCCGGCGCCTCAAGAGCGACGTGGCTACCAGGGACATCCCGGTCATCTTCGTGGCCGCTCGATCCGAGATCGAAGACGAGCAGGAGGTGCTCGACGTCGGGGCGGTCGATTACGTCACCAAACCGATAAGTCCACCCATTGTCCGGGCGCGGGTGGAAGCACACCTCAAGTTGAAGGTGTTGAACGATCTATTGCGCGACCGGGCTGAGCAATTGGACCGGGAATCGATGTGGATCCGGATGGCGATGGAGGTGGCGAGTGAAGCGTTCACCCTCATGTTCTGGGATGTCGATATGGAGGACGAGTCGATCACCTATCTCTCGTCGTCGAGCTTGGGGGACACGGGGATACCCGATGATTTACGGTTCAAGCGGTTCAACGGCCGGAAGGCGGCCGACACAACCATGAGGGTCAAGCTGGCGAGCCGCCTGTCGGTGATGGACCGGTCGGATGCGAACAGCGTTGACAAGGCGATCAAAGAAGGGGCGCAGTCGGACGAATCCTTCGGTTTCACCTACCGGGTGACCACCGACCAGGGCGGAGACAGCTGGATGGCTGCTCGCGCGCAGTCGATCCACCCGGAGGGAGTTGCCGCCCCGATCGTCATTGGGGTGACCATGGAGATGCCCGAAAGGGATTGATCCAGCTTGGCTGGCTGCGTGTGGCAGGCCCGGCGGTCGCGCCAGGCTCAGACCTGCAGGGCCGCTCGCAGGCTGGATCCCAACTCGCTCGGAGTGAGATGAAACAGATTCTCCAGAGCATCGGCGGAATCGCGGGAACCACCGTTGGAGAGGAACTTGTCGCGCATGAGTGCGCGGTGGTGCTGCCGTGTTTGCTCCCCGGCAGCACCGAGAGGAGTGTCCACCGACTCCTCCCATTCGGTACCGTCGGTGGTTACTGCAACCACCCTGGCGCCGATCGACTTCTCGGCGTTCTCGAAGGTTGTCGCCGGAACCCCGAAGTCGAGCTCCAATGAGGGAGGGATCTTCGCTCCGGCCGACCCGGCCATCGAGGCGAGCCATTCCGAGGCGGCGGGCCCACCGGCCTCCCGAAGCGCTTCGCCGATCGGAGCTGTGCAGGTGAGGGACCGGAAGGTGAGCCCGAAGTCCAGTTGGACCGTGACCCTGACCGCGGTCTTCCACACGTCGGGGTCGCCCAATCGATCACCGTGGAAGTCAGCCGGTACCAGTTCACCGTGCAGCAGAGCAGCGGCCACGTTGTACCCGACCGAGAAATTGAGCGCGGCAACGGGGGCGTTGGGTCCGGTGACGTACTCTCGTGAGTGGGAGTCCATTCCGACGGTGAACACCGGGGCGTGTACGGTGATCCGCTCAATGTCGGAAGCAGTGGGGGGGCGACCGAGTCGTTTCGCGATGCGTCGATGGAGTAGCACGGCACAGTCAACCGCCGCGTCGATGTAGGCGCATCCCGGATACACCTTGAATGAAAGTGTCTCGGTGTGCCATCGTTCGCCGAGGCCGCGGGTGATGGCTTCGTGGAGCGGGAGGGTGGCAAGAGCAGCGAGGAAGCCTTCGGGGTGTTCGAGAATGTCAGGGGCCCCCTTCAGTCCGGCGCGGGCGGCGTCGACCGCGTCGAGGGCGGTGGAGATCGCGCCCGACGCGGCGAGCACCTTCGCGTCGCTGCCCAGAAAGGCGCGGTTGAGCGGGTGGGGCGGTGCTCCGAGTGCGATCCCCCATCCGTCGACCCAGAGGGGCGAGGCCAGGCGTTCCGCTTTGGAGCGGGCGGCCACCGCCCCAACCAGGTGGGAGTGGAGTGCGGTCTGTCCCCGGAAGCGCCCGAGGGTAGCTGCCGCAGTTACCCGGGCGGCGCACTCGTTGGCGGCCAGCACTGCTTCGAGAAATTGTGCTCCGCTGAGGCCCATCCGCTCCGTATATGCGATCGGCGTATTAACGGTGGAATGGGAAAGATGGCCCGCGTAGACCGTGTCGTCGAAGTCGAGACACATGGTGAGAGCGGCGAGGACAAAAGCGTTCCTCTTCGGGTCGTCCCCGGTGGGAGTACCGAAAGCCGAGACGATCTTGTGGCCGATCGGGTGGGCGAGCCCGGCCCGGGCCGCGCCGAGTTGGGAGAGCACCTGGCTGACCGCGAGGTCGATCACCCGATGGGGCACGTATGCCAAGCTCAGATCGGCTGCCCAGCTTGCGAGAACCTCGGTGAGACTCCCTGGAGAGCTCATCCAGGAAACGCCCGCCTGCGAGCAAGAGAATCCGTCCTGCTGGTGCGCTCTTGAATCACGGAAGGGACTTTAGCCCCTGGTTCCTTTGGACTGAACGAAGTTCCTGCCTGATGGGACTTTAGCCCCTAGTTCTAAAGTGTCCGTAACGGCTAATACGCATGTGCGTGGAGGTTTTGTCGGCACCTCCGGGGGAACCAGAGGAGTGAGCACCGTGAACGAACAGGGACGTGGGGGGGGACGGGGCGCGCCCGTTCCCTGGTTCGAACACCGCCTGCTCCTGCGAGCAGGCAAGGCCGGAGATCAACGGAGCCTCCTGCTGATGCAGGCAGGGGGGTACCCGGCGGTTGCAAGCGCAGTGGTTCGTCTGGTACCGATGTGAGTGACCGCAGGGATACGCATACCGAACTGACTTCCGAGCGCGAGCGGCTGCAACGGTTCGACGACGAGCACCTGGAGGCCGCAGCCTTCGCTACCGAACTGACTTCCGAGCGCGAGCGGCTGCAATCCCTCCTCGATAGTTCCCCTGTCGGCATCGGGATATCCAGCGGTGGCATCGTTCGCTATGCCAACCCGCGCTTGGTCGAGATGATCGATGTAAGGCTCGGGGAGTCCACCCATGACCTCTACGTCGATCCCGATGAGCGGGATCGCATTGAATCTCTCCTCCGACAGGGGACGGAGAAGATCCATGCGGAGATGCAGATGTATGCGCCATCGCGGGAGATCCGGGACATAGCGGTTGACTTCTTCTCGACAGAATACGGCGGCATCCCTGGTGTGTTGGTCTGGATGATCGACGTAACCGAGCGCAACCGGGCTGAGGAGGAGATCCGGCGATCCCAGCAGCACTTCTCCACCGTGCTCGACAACCTCCCTGATGCCGCCCTGGTCATCGACAAGGAAGGCGTTGTCACTTCCTGGAACCGGGCTGCCGAAGCAATGACCGGAGTCAAGGCCGCCGACATCATCGGCAAGGGGAATTACGAGTACGCCGTAGCCTTCTACGGTGAACGGCGGCCCGTCGTAGTGGACCTGCTTAGAATGCCCGATGAGGTTGTTGCCGAGAAGTATGCAGGGGTACGTCGCGACGGGAGGATCCTGAGCGGCGAGGTGTATATCGCACCCCCTCTATCGCACCCTCGATATGTCCAGGCGCTCGCCTGCCCACTGCAAGATTCTGATGGCAATCTCATCGGTGGCGTGGAGATGATCCACGATCTCACCGAGCGCAAGCAGTTCGAGGAAGAGCTGGCAGCGGCTCGGGAAGCAGCCGAGATGGCATCCAAGGCCAAGGCGGAGTTCCTGGCCAACATGAGCCACGAGATCCGCACCCCGATGAACGCGATCATCGGCATGACCCATCTGGCCCTGAAGAGCGGGCTGGACTCGCGCCAGCGCGACTATGTCGAGAAGATCCAGCGAGCAGGTCAACACCTGTTGGGGATCATCAACGACATTCTCGACTTCTCCAAGGTAGAGGCGGGTAAGCTCGACATCGAGAGCACCGATCTTGACCTGGAGTGGGTGCTGCAGTCGGTGGTCAATTTGATCGCCGAGAAGGCCGAGGCCAAGGGCCTCGAACTGGTATGCAAGCTCGGCGCCGGCGTGCCTACCCAGCTGATCGGCGATCCGCTCCGGCTCAGCCAGATCCTCGCGAACTACGCCAACAATGCCATCAAGTTCACAGAGACCGGTGAGATCGTGATCTCGGTGGATCTCATCGAAGATTCCGGGAACACTGTGATGTTGCGATTCGAGGTGAGCGATACCGGCATCGGGCTGACCGAAGAGCAGAAGTTGAAGATGTTCCAGGATTTCCAGCAGGCCGATTCGTCGACGACCAGGAAGTACGGCGGCACCGGGCTCGGTCTGGCCATATCCAAGAGGTTGGCCGAGCTGATGGGGGGCGAGGTGGGCGTGGAGAGCGTCATCGGGGAGGGCTCGACATTCTGGTTCACCGCACGCCTGCAGAAAGGCAGGCACCGTCGGAATCTGGTTCCCAGCATAGATCTTCGGGGCAAGCGAATGCTGGTGGTCGATGACAACGAAAGCGCGCGCGAGGTGCTGTCCGAGATACTTGCGTCCTCGACCTTCGATGTGACCGCTGTAGGGTCGGGGGTTGCCGCCCTTCAAGAGGTTGCCGAGCAGGTCAAGAACGGCTCGCCCTTCGAGGTCGTCTTCCTGGATTGGATGATGCCGGGAATGGACGGATTCGAAGTAGCCGGCAAGGTGGCTGAGTTGGATCCTGCTGTGCGCCCTCACCTGATCTTGGTGACCGCCTACGGTCGGGAGGAGGGGCTGCGAGGAGCGGAGGCTGTCGGCATCGAGGAGGTACTGGTCAAGCCGGTGACCGCATCGGTCGTATTCGATTCGGTTCTGCGCGTCCTGGGGAGTGATCCGAACGGGGACAGTCCTGAAAAGGTGCTCACCGGACGCTGGACGCCGGCGGCTCTTACCCGTGACCCGGGGGTGCGCCGGAGTGGCAAGGTGCTGCTCGTCGAGGACAACGACCTCAACCAGCAAGTGGCATCGGAGTTGCTGGGCGATGCCGGATTCACGGTAGAGATCGCCGAGAACGGCGAGGTTGCCGTAGCAATGGTCCAAGGCAGCGCGTTCGACGTGATCTTGATGGACATGCAGATGCCGGTGATGGACGGCCTCACTGCCACCCGGGAGCTGCGCAGGCTCGGAGTTACCGTACCGATCATCGCAATGACCGCCAACGCACTCCAGGCCGATCGTGATGCCTGTGCTGCAGCCGGAATGGATGACTATCTTGCCAAGCCCATCGACCCTGAGTCCCTCACCGCGGCTCTGGACAGATGGCTGGCCCCCAGTAGCAAGAACGCGGGGGTCATACCGGGTCCACCAGGACATCAGTCCGCGCACGGGGACTTTCCGGTTGCGATCGACGGCTTTGACGGTATGGCCGGTCTCCGGCGAGCCGGAGGCAAAGCAAAGCTCTATCGCGATCTCCTCGACAAGTTCGTTACTGGTCAGGGCGGCACGGTCCCCGCGATCCGGACGGCGCTCGACCAAGATGACCGGGAGGGAGCGGAGCGCCTTGCCCACACCCTGAAGGGAACTGCTGCAACGATCGGTGCCGATGCAGTATCGGGGTTCGCCGCTAGGGTAGAGGCTGCACTCCGTGAAGGTGAGGCCGGTGAAGCGGTGACCTCACTCATCGACAACCTGCAATCCCCGCTGGAAGACCTCGTGTCGGGGCTGCGCGCCTGGTTATCCTACGGTGGAGCTCAGCCCGTCGAGCCGGCAGCGGCACCGGGAACCACCCAGGACATGAGCAAGATCGGCGAGGTGTGCGATCGCCTGGTTGAACTGTTAGCGGCCAGCGATGCTGAAGCCGAGGAGGTGCTCGAAGGGAACGAGAGCCTTCTGAGAGAAGCGTTCCCAACTGAGTACGCCCGTATCGTCAATCAGATTCGGAACTTCGACTACGACCACGCATTGGTCTCGTTGAACCAGGCGCTCGCAGCGATGGGAGCACGTTGAGCGAAGGAAGCAGGGGAGACAAGCCGGAGTCCCAGGCATTGAAGCGAGCGACAGTTCTGGTGGTGGACGACACGCCCGAGAACCTCGAGCTCATGATCAGTCTGCTGAGCGACGTCTACAAGGTGCGGTTCGCCAAGTCCGGAGAGAAGGCGCTGGAGATCGCCGCGTCCGAGCCGCGCCCCGACCTGATCTTGCTTGACATCATGATGCCCGAGATGGACGGTTACGAGGTCTGTCGGCGCCTGAAGAGCGATCCCGCGACCCGGGACATCCCGGTGATCTTCCTCACCGGTAAGACAGCGCTGGAGGATGAGGAGAAGGGACTGAAGCTGGGTGCGGTTGACTACATCACCAAGCCGATCAGTCCCCCTATCGTGGTAGCCCGGGTGGCGAACCACCTGAACCTCAAGGCCAAGGTGGATTTCCTGCGCGACAAGGCTGCATCCCTGGAGCGGGAGGTGGCCAGGAACACCAAGGACGCGTCGGTGATCCACCGGATGAGCACTGCACCTCTGAGCGAGGCAATGGTTCTGGTGGTGGATGACACGCCTGAGAATCTGCAGCTCATGACCGGGCTGCTCAAGGACCTCTACAAGGTGAAGGTTGCCAAGTCCGGCGAGAGGGCACTGGAGATCGCCGCTTCCGAGCCGCATCCCGACCTGATACTCCTTGACGTGATGATGCCGGACATGGACGGCTACGAGGTGTGCCGGCGCCTCAAGAGCAATCCCGCGACCAGGGACATCCCGGTGATATTCATCACCGCCAAGATCGAGATGGACGACGAGATGAAGGGGTTGGAGCTGGGTGCGGTCGACTACATCACCAAGCCGATCAGTCCACCCGTCATGATGGCCCGGGTGGAGACCCATCTCAAGCTCAAAGCCAGCGCCGACTTCCTACATGACCGGGCGGAATATCTGGAACGAGAATCGGTGTGGACGCAGTTGGCGATGGAGGTGGGGCGGATCGTGCTCTGGGAGGTCGACCCGTCCGATGGATCGATGACTTACATGGGGAATGCGTCCGATGTCGAGAATCGAACCATCCCCGAGGAATTCCGATTCGACCGCCACGGGGACAGCGACGATCCGGCGCGGGGCAGTTTGGCGACCCACCTGTCGGCAATGGATCCGGAGGATGCCAGGAGGATCGACGGGCTGATCCATGAAGCGTCGACGACGGGGGAGCCATTTGAGTTCGCCTACCGGGTGCTGGGTGACGATGGACCAAGGTGGGTGGCCGGCCGAGGAAAGCCGATCAGCTTCCCCGGGGGTGGATCTACTCCGATCATCGTGGGTGCGTCCATGGACATCACTGATCTCAAGAGGGCCCAGGACGAGGTGAAGGCGGCGCGGGAAGAAGCCAGATTGGCACAGGAGGCGAGAAAAGAGCTCTTGGTTCGGATGACCCAGGATTCACGGAAGTTCTTGTGATCGGTCCCGATCTGATCGCCTCGGTCGTCAATCTGGTCCAACCGTCTGACCCGTGGGTCCCGTTCTGGACCGCGGCCGGTGGCGTGCTCGGTGGAGCATTGGGAAGTGGAGGAACCTATCTCGTAACCCGGCGGCAGATTCTCGCAGCGGAGACCCAACGGAGCCACGAACGAGAGATGGCCCGCGAGGAGAGGACCGCGAGCTGGCGGGCTCAGGCCTACGAGAGAGTATTCGGTGTGACCTACCAGATAGCCCTGTGGATCGATTGGGCTCGAAAGGCGAGCATTCTGGGCATCGACGCTGCCGGCCCGGAGCAGTCGTTCGTGGAGGACGCCACCTGGAGCGACATGACCGCGAAGCTACGGACCTATGGCAGCCCGGAGGTGATTAGGGAGTTCGGCAAGCTGGAGGGAAGGTCGGTCCGGTTACAATCGCTGTGCGCCGATCTGGTGAGTCGTGAAAGTCCGTCATCCAACGGCCAGGGTGGGAACGCAGGTTCCGGCGAGGTCGCGCTGATCGTGAAGGAGTGCGGTCGGCTCTTCGAACGGACGGTTCGGATCAACCGAATCATGTTGAACGAGCTGAGCACGCTGAGCAGTCCGGATCGCCCGCTGCTGGCAGCGGTTCCACCCGCTGGTGTAAGCTTCGAGAACCGTCGGCGGTCGAGAGAGCGGATCAAGATGGTCATCGGAGCGTTGTAGATGCTTGCCGGTTTTGCTTGCGCCTGGCGGCGCAAGCTCACACTCGAAAGGAGCATGTTCTAATGCCAACGTCATTGCCGAACTGCTGGGAGATCTGGAACTGCGGTCGCCAGAAGGGCGGGCCCAAGGTCGCTGAACTTGGGGAATGCCCTGCCTCGCAGAGAAGCCTCGGGCATAGTTGCTGGGCAGTCGCCGGGACGCTCTGTGGGGGGACGGTGCAGGGAAGCTTTGCCGAGAAGCAGGGCAATTGCATGGCCTGCGAGGTCTTCAAGACCTACAACCGCCAGACCGGGAGCCAGGGGGCCATGGTCGAAGCGGAGTTCCCGGAAGAGAACTCCGAGTACCGGGCGATCTTGAGGGGGAGGTTGCGGTCACGCTCCGGTCAGGTGTGAGCAGCGAACGAGGTTACCGGACCCGCCCGGAAACCTCGCCGGGTACTGTTATTGCCAAGCCCGGGTGGCGTAACTGGTAGCCGCGGGGGGCTTAAACCCCCCTGGCCCTAACGGGCCGTGTGGGTTCGAATCCCACCCCGGGCACCTCTAGCTGCTCCTTTGCGATTGAGGTCGGCGTGGCCCTAGCAACAAACCGCGATTTGCTCACGAAATGCTCACGGATGGTTGTCACAGGGTGGAGTTATCCTGACGCAATGCAGGGCAGGGTGTATCGCCGTGACGGGAAGAAGTGGGCCTACACCGTCGACGTCGGTGTCGACCCCATGTCGGGTCGCCGCCGGCAGAAGACAAAGGGCGGCTTCGCCACGCGCAAGGAGGCCGAGGGGGCTCTCCACGAGACGATCGCATCGGTGCATGCGGGCACCTACGTTCCGAACTCGAAGGCGACGGTGGGGGAATATCTCGAAGGGTGGCTCGGGAGCGTCAAGTCGTCCCTGCGGCCGACGACGTGGATTAGCTACTCGCTCGCCGTCCAGCGGCTCTCCCGGGAGATCGGTGCGGTCAAGCTCCAGGCCCTCGCCCCGTTGCAGGTGGAAGCGGCATACGCGGCACTCATCGACCATGGTGGCAAGCACGGCAAGCCGCTGGAGCCGAAGACGGTGCGGAATTGTCATGTCGTCTTGCACCGGGCACTGTCCGATGCCGAGAGGTTGGGTATGGTGCCACGCAATGCCGCCCATGCGGCGAAGGCGCCCTCGATCGCTCGGAAGGACATGATGACCTGGACAGCCGAGGACGTCGGCCGCTTCCTAGAGCACGTGTCGAAGGATCGCCTGTACGCCGCCTACGTGCTCCTGGCGACGACCGGCATGCGTCGCGGAGAAGTGATGGGTCTGCGATGGTCGGAGGTGGACCTCAAGATCGGCAGGCTCTCTGTCACCCAGTCCATCACCACAATGCACGACCGGGTATTCGTCGGTCCGACCAAGACGCCGAAGAGCCGCCGGAACGTCATGCTGGACGAGCACACGGTAGCGGTGCTCCGAGCCCACCGTAAGCACCAGCTTGAAGAGCAGATGGCCATCGGCCGCCGGAAGGCTCCCGATGCCCTGGTCTTCTGCGACGTCAACGGTTCACCACTCCATCCAGACCGCTTTACCGACGCTTTCCAGCGCCACGTCCGGGATTCGGGTCTGCCGGCACTGCGCGGCCCGCACAGCCTCCGCCACACCTGGGCCACCCTCGCTCTCACCGCAGGTGTACACCCCAAGGTCGTCAGCGACCGCCTGGGTCATTCGACCATTGCGATCACCCTCGACATCTACAGCCACGTTTCTCCCGCTCTGGACGCCGCAGCGGCCGAGACGGTGGCACGGCAGATATTCGCATTAACCGCTAGCATGGTATAACATATTTATTATGAGTTCCTCATGCACGCCGACACCACAATCGATCTCCACTGGTGCCTTCCTTCGTGAGCTCCGAGAGTCGGTCGGCATTTCCCAACGTGAGCTTGCCGAACGCATTGAAGGGCAACAGCCTGCGATCGCTCGTCTGGAAGCGGGAGGTGTCAGCCCGAGCATTTCGACATTGGAACGCATAGTCAACGCACTTGGCTTCGACCTCGAAGTTGAAGCGGTTCCACGAGATATTGCATTCTCACAAGGCGTACCCTGCCGAGTGAATTGAAGAACCTGACGCACGAGGGCAAGAATTGCCTTACTCGCGTCCACCGGGATCATCTAAGCGATACCCAATCGCGCCCACATGGATCGGCCGAAACAGTAAGACCTGTTCCCGATGTTTTACCGAGCTTCCGATATCAATGTTCGGCTGGTACGTGGATAACCGGTACGGTACTCAACGTCCCAAGGCGGCATGTGCCGACTGCAGCAAGGAGAAATCGCGAGGCGAATATGCCAGGAAGAACTCAAAGGGCAAATGTTGCCGAATATCCGGGTGCTCTAGATCCGTTCATTCAGCCGGGCTCTGTACAATGCACTATCGACGCCAACAGCGGGAGAATTACGGGGCTTGCAAGGTGGAGGGATGCGATCGGCTACAGCAAGACGGAGGACTGTGCCCGATGCATCGCCGTCGCTTGCGATTGTTCGGAGACGTCGGCCGACCTGGGCCCGCGCGACGAAGCGGGAACGGATGGAAAGAAAGTCGGCGTCCGTATTTCGTGAAAGTGAGGACACGAGGCGGAAGGCTCGACAAGTACCGAATGGTGCCGGCTCCCGAAAGTCCAATGGCAAATCGAAAGGGGTATGTTCTTGAGCACCGGCTTGTCATGGCCCAAGCGCTCGGACGGCCACTGCTTCATGGCGAGACGGTCCATCCCAAGAATGGCAATACTCTTGACAACAATCTGGACAATCTCGAACTGTGGGTCTCGCATCAGGCAGCCGGGCAGCGACCCGAGGATCACATTGCATACGCGGAAGAAATTCTACACTTGCATCGGCGATGCGGCTACGCCTGCGCGCAAGAAAGAGCAGGTCAGCGATCTTTCAACGGGAGGCGTAGCCGTGCCCGTAGCCATGGGCGTAGCCGTCGTGTCGGCTCGTGATCTTTCGTATCGTGGAGTGATCTTCGGTAGGGTCGTCTCAAGACGCCTTGCGCCCGAGCCGCCTCCGCAATCGATCCACGTCACGAGAAAGTGTGTCGACAAGCGCGTCGACGTTCGAAGGCTCCCGTTCATGTGCCAAACCCTGGAGCACCCACTCGCGCACGATTCCCGACGCCGGAACGCCTGATTCGTCGGCGATCCGCTGGATCTCCTCGGTCTGTTCCGGCGTCAGGCGAACGGAGTAGACGACCGAGCGCGTACCTCCTTTGCGAAACGCGCGATCGGAGAGGGGAGCGTCCCTCGTCGCTTCCGATGCTTCCGTTTCGGCTCTGATGATGTCTTCGCGTTCCTTCTTCTTCATCCTCGTGTCTCCCAGTAGCGGTGGGTCTGTGTCTCGTTGGCCTTCCAAGCGCTCACCCCGATCTTCTCGTCGCGCAGGTAGACCACGACGATCACCATGCGGGCAGCCGGTGAGTACCCGACGAGCCGATCGGTCTTGCCGGTCTGCGATGCCGGATCGGGTGAATCGATGAGGGCATCCGGATCGGCGAACGCCTCGTCGGCCCACGCCGTTTGTATGTCGGTGTCCCCGGGATGACGAGCGGACCGGGTGGCGATGTACTCACCTCGGTATCGCCAGTCGAGCTCGCCTCCGGATGACACCAGTTGAGTGTACTACGAATGTCTGACACGTGGAAAGGTCGGTGAGGGGTAATAGGCCGGTTCTGATCTGGAGCCCGGAAGTACCCTCTGCACGGAACTTGTCAACCCGATTGGGGAAGCTCTCCTGAGAGATCATCGCTGCCGGGCCGGCTCCTGGATTCGACGGCACGGGTCCTATCGTCGATGGGAATCGGTGTCCGGCAATGGCGTCCGCCCAGGTATCCCGGTCTACTTGACGAACATCTCTCGTGATCGGTCGATCCGATCAATTCGCGATTGTGCATCGAGCCAGTTCGTGTACCGCTCCAGATTTCCCTCGTCCGGGAGGTGGCGCTTCCCCTCCGAACCGTTCGTTTGAGCTCCGCAGCGCCGACACACTGGCATTCCGTCCGGTGACCGCCAAGCCCCTCCAGGAGCTGGCCGAAGCGCTCCTTCGGGGGGAATCGACGCTTTCTCGCGGTGAGCGTGAGCTCATCGCCGCCTTCGTGTCCCGGGCCAACGACTGCGAATTCTGCGCGCGTTCGCATGGAGCCTTCGCCGCTCTCCAGATGGACGAGGGGGAAGAGATCGTCGATGCGGTGTGCTCCGACTACACCGGCGCTCCGGTTTCCGGCAAGTTGAAGGCCCTGCTCGCCATCGCCGACAAGGTCCGGCAGGGAGGCAAGTCGGTAACCGAGTCCGAGGTTGACAGGGCTCGTGAACAGGGAGCGACCGACGTCGAAATCCACGATGCAGTTCTTATCGCCGCTGCCTTTTGCATGTACAACCGGTATGTGGACGGATTGGCCACCTGGACCCCAACCGATCCGGAGGCGTACCGATCCAATGCTCAAATGATCGTTTCTAACGGGTATATCCGGCCGGCTACGCCCTGAGGACCGCCTTTCCGGTTCGTCGCGCGGCCATGACGTCGAAGCCGAGGAGGTCGTCGCGCTGTGACCGGAAGTTCAGGCCGACGCCGGAGCTAGGGCCCCCTGCGCTTCGGGTCGCCTGCCCGGCAGTTCTTCGCGAAGTGGGAAGCCGACTTCGATGTCTAATCCACCTCGGGGGCGCGCTCGAGCGATTAGAACTGCGTCGTGCGCCTCGGCGATCGAGGTGACGATGGAGAGCCCCAACCCGTGGCCGTCGGAGGGTCCCGTGCGCGCGGCGCCGATGCGCTGGAACGGGAGGAAGAGACGATCGATCTCGGCATCGGGGATCACCTGTCCCGTGTTGGAGATCGAGAGGAGCGCCTGGCTATCTCTCGTTCCGGTGGTTATCCGGATCCAACCCCCTTCCTCGTTGTACCGGAGGGCATTGTCGAGCAGGTTCGCGATGAGGCGATGGGCGAGGTGCGGGCTGCCGGCGGTTATGGCGGGGCGGAGCGAGACATCGATCCGCAATCCGCGCATCTCGGCTTCGGTTTGGCGGGTGCAGACTACCTCTTGGGCGACCGAGGCGAGGTCGAGTGGCTCTCTCGTGCCCAAGCCCCGCTCGGAGGTTGCCAGCACCAGCAACGATTCGATGAGCCTTTCCTGCTCCTCGCCGGCCGCCAGTACTCGCTCCGACATTGCCCGCAGTGAGTCGGCTCCGGCATCGGGATCGGCGAGGGCGACCTCGATCAATGTTCGCTGGCGCGCCAATGGAGTGCGCAGTTCATGCGAGGCATTGGCGACGAATTGCCTCTGGGTGTCGAACGACTTTTCCAGACGCTCGAGCAGCGCATCAAAAGTGTCGCCCAATTCCTTCAGTTCGTCTTCGGGTCCGTCGAGGCCGATCCTCTCGTGCAAGTTGGTAGCCGAGATGTCCCGGGCGGCACTGGTGATGGTGTGAACCGGCCGGAGAACCTTCCCACCGATAATCCAGCCGAGCACGACAGAGAGCAGGGCAATGAATCCGAGCGCGATCCCGGAATAGAGGAGGAGCTGGTGCATCTCGTCGTCGTGATAGTGGACAGCTTGTTCGTGAAGGATGCGAACCTGGTCCTGGATCTGTTTGGCGGTGGGTGGATTTCCGGACGCCAGCCACCGGGGAATTGGGATGCGCACGGCCTTGCCGTTCACGATTGCTTTGACGAACCGCTGGCCGCCGTTGGCGTAGATGGTGACGGACTGCCCGGGATCCGTCCCCCCGGGGGCACTGATGATCGCCCGGTTCGCGCTGGTTCCGGGGATCAGAACGGGCGTCGCGCCCGCACCGGATTTCTGGCCTGGCGAACCTGGCTGGGCCGAGGCCGTTCCGCTGCCGAAACCGATCCCGAGCGGGACGTGGTGGATGAAACGTGCGACGGGATGGTCCCCGCGGAGGAAAGGTGCGTCGCTGGTGGCGCGATCGACCATGCCGTAGGTGATTCCGACCAGCACCGCGCCCGACACGAGGAAGAGGGCGCTGTAGACAAGCGTCAGGCGCAGGCGTACCGACCTGCGCGGGAGGAATCGGCGAAGAGTGAGGCGCGTCACGCCACCCGGTATCCTGCCCGCGGGACCGTTTCGATCACCGGCGGCGCGCCGAGCTTCTCCCTGAGACGGCTTACGGTGACTTTGACCGCGGAGGTGAAGGGGTCGGCCGCCTCGTCCCACACACGCTCGAGGAGCTCTTCGGCGGAGACAACCCGTCCGCGGGAGGAGGCGAGGACTTCCAGGACGCCGAACTCCTTGGGACTCAGGTCGAGGTCTGCTCCTCCCCGCGAAGCTCGCCGGTGGGCGGTGTCGATCTTCAGATCGTCCACGGCAATTACCGGTGGCACTGCCGGCTGGGAGCGGCGGGCCAGAGCTCCGATGCGTGCGACCAACTCGGCAAAGGCGAAGGGCTTCACCAGGTAATCGTCGGCACCGATTCCGAGGCCGTCGACCCGGTCGTCGATGGTGGAGGAGGCGGTGAGCATGAGCACACCGTTGCGCCGGCCGGCTTCGACGAGGTTCCGGCACACCCGGTCGCCGTGGAGGCCGGGCAGGTCCCGGTCCAGCACCACCACGTCGTAGTCGTTCACCATGGCCTTGTCGAGCCCGTCGAGCCCGTCGAAGGCCAGGTCAACGGCCATCGAGGAGCGCCGGAGTCCGGTCGCGATGGCTTCGGCCAACTCCCTATCGTCCTCGACGACGAGCACGCGCATCCTTCTATGATGGCTCGGATCGGTTGCGCTCCGGTTACGTGACCACACGGGCAACGGCTACCGTATGCACCGATGACCGACTCTGCGCTCACCTTGATGGCTGTTCACGCCCATCCCGATGACGAGGCGACCTCGACAGGAGGAACCCTGGCTCGCTACGCGGCGGAAGGGGTGCGCACGGTTCTGGTGACGTGTACCAACGGCGAGATGGGGGACGGCCTCGGGGGTGCCAAGCCGGGGGAGCCCGGTCACCGCGGTGCGGAGGTAGTGGAAGAGCGCCGGCGCGAGCTGGAGGAGAGCTGCCGGATCCTCGGGATCGCTCATCTGGAGATGCTCGGCTACCGGGACTCGGGGATGATGGGGTGGCCGGCCAATGATGAGCCCGACGCCTTCTGGAACCTCGATGTCGGCGAAGCTGCAGAGCCTCTGGTGGATCTCATGAAGCTGTACCGGCCGGACGTCGTGGTTACCTACGACGACTTCGGCTTCTACGGCCATCCCGATCACATCCAAGCCCACCGCATCACCATGGCCGCACTGGACCGGCACGCGGCGCCGGTGAAGCTCTACTTCCCCACCATCCGGAGGTCGCTCCTGGCGGTCTTCCGGGAGAAGATGGCCGAGGCCGGCGTCGAGCCGCCCGAGATCGACGAGGAGCGATTCGGCTCGCCCGACGAAGACATCTCTGCCACCCTCGATTGCCGCTCCTTTGCCGCTGCGAAGTTGGGTGCTCTGCGTGCCCACGCGAGCCAGGGCGAGAACATCTTCTTCACCCAATTCGAACTCGAGGAGTTCACCGAGATGTTCTGCATCGAGGAGTTCATCCGGGTGCGCGACCACACCGGCAGCCCGATCCCGGAGAACGATCTCTTCGCCGGCCTGCGCTGATCGAGGGACGCGGGCGGAGCCCCCCGCCAAGAAGGACGACGGTAATGAGGATGCCCCCGGACTCGCTGCAGGCGTGCAGCGCCCGATCCAATGGGGGCGGAGCTGGTGGCGACGAGTTACCAGATCGTGATCGGACGGGTGTGGCGGTGGTCGCGCAAGCGGCGGTCCTTGGTGACCAAGCGCCATCCGCACTCGATCGCGGTGGCGTAGATGAGCCGATCGGCGGGATCACCCGTGAAGGTCGAGGGGAGGGAAGCCGCCGTATCCGCAATCGCGGGGGTGATGGCCACGGTCCTGATGTCCCTCGCTATCTCCTCCAGCCACGTGCGAACTGGAATGCTGAGGACGATGCGCTCGTGCTTGGCGAGCCACGCCAGCTCGTAGAACGATATAGCTGATACAGCCAGCTCGTAGGCCTCGGTTACGGCATCGCTCGCCGGTCTGCTCAGCTTCGCGGGCTCGGCTGTCCACCAGTGCAACACGTGCGTGTCGAGGAGGACGGGCTTGGTCACGAGGCGTTCCACTTCTCTCCGGTCGAGAAAAGCTCGGGGTCGGTGCATGCTGTCCGTGACACCCCGGTGAGCCTGCCCTTGAGCGAGTGCGGGCCGGTTGCCGGGACCAGGCGTGCCACCGTATGGCCGTGTTTGGTGATCTCTACCTGGTCTCCCGCTGCGACCTCGTCGAGCAGGGCGAGCAGGGTGGCCTTGGCCTCCGTAGCGGTCAGTTGACGAGTCATATGGTCAGTATAAAGGTCACCGAACGCTCGAAATCGCCATGCAGCCGTCCGAACGCGGTGGGTGGGATCAGTTCTCTGGTCCCGGTCCCATCACAGGTGGCTCACAGGCTCACGTAACTACCCTGCAACCACCCGCGGCCTATAAGGGGACGGGAAGATGGGGAGCAGAACACCCGCGTGAGAGGAAGTCCCATGAGCACCAAGTCGATTGGATCCCTGGTCACCGGCCTGGCAGGGATCGCCCTCCTTGCTTCAGCCTGCGGGGGCGGCTCGGCGACTCCCGCTGTCGCCAGCCTAGTGTCAGGACCCACGACGACCGCGGCGGTCACGGCGGCCTCGTCGGGTGCAAACGCGCTCAAGTTCTCCCAGTGCATGCGATCGAACGGGGTGACCAGCTTCCCTGATCCTGGCAGCAACGGGCGGATCCAGTTCCAGGCCGGCCAGGGCGGCGCACTGGATCGGAACTCCCCGACCTTCCAGGCAGCCATCAAGGCGTGCAGCAAGTATCGGCCAAAGCCGTCCCCCGCACAGATCCAGGCCCTCCAGCAGGGCGCCCTCAAGTTTTCTCAGTGCATGCGATCAAACGGGGTGACCAGCTTCCCCGATCCGAACTTCTCGGCCAGCGGGGGCGGGTTCCGGGTCAGGATCGGCTCTGCCGGCGGCGCACTGGATCGGAACTCCCCCACCTTCCAGGCCGCCCGGAATGCCTGTGCCAAGGATCTACCTGGTGGAGGAAGGTTCGGGGCGCGGACGGGAACGGGAGGCGGCCCGTCTCCCAGCACCGGCAATAGCTCCGCCTCCGGAGCGGTGGGTATCGGCGGGTGAAATTGCCCAAGGTGCCCAAGGTGCATTGGGCACCCCCCGAGTGGCTTACTCGCACAAGGCTCATCATCTTGGGGGTCACCGCAGTCGTGGTGGTCGGGGGCCTAATCGCCATCATCGACCCCTTTTCCGGGAAGGCAGCGCAGCAATCGGCCGCGAGCGCCACGTCGATCGCGACGGTCGAGCGCAGCTCTCTGTCGTCTCAAACCCAGGTGTCGGCCACGCTCGAGTACTCGGGCAGCTATACGGTGACGGCACCCTCGGGGACCACACCCCAGCAGCTCGCCCAGGACCAGGAGGCGGTGGCCGCCGACCAGACCACCCTGGCAAACGCCGAGGCATCGTCGAGCAATGTCCTGGATGCCGCCGCGATCACCCAGGCCCAGCAGTCGCTCTCCGGGGATCAAGCCAAAAAGCAATCCGACCAGGCTGTTCTGGCCGCGGACCAGGGGACCCTGGGCGGCGACCAAGCCCAGCTTCAGGCAGACCAGGGTAAGGAGTCCAACGACTGCGCGGGCACTGGATCGACATCGACCCAGTGCGCCGCCGACCAGCAGAAGGTGTCCGGCGACCAGTCCAAGGTGATCTCCGACCAGCAGAAGGTGTCCGCAGACAACCAGGTGATCACTTCCGACAGCCAGAAGATCTCCTCCGACCAGACCAACATATCGTCAGCCGAGTCGAAGGCGAACCAGGACGCTACTCAGTCCTCGGGCCAGATTGCCTCCGACCAGCAGAAGCTCGCCGACGACCAGGCCGCCCTGGCCACTGCCCAGCAGCAGGCCGCCATTCAATCGGCGGCCTACTCTGCGCTGCCCGCGGTCGGGGCCGTCATCACCCAGGGCGAGGTTCTATACGCGGTCGGTACCACCAATGTCGCCCTCCTCTACGGCACGATTCCGATGACGCGCAATATGTACTCGGGTGAGAGCGGTCCCGACATCGCCCAGCTCAACGCCGATCTAGCCGCTCTCGGGTACACGGCGGCTCCCTCCGGCTCGAGCGTCTTCACTTCGGCCACTGCGTCTGCAGTGTCGGCTTTCCAGACCCACATCGGCGATCCGGCCACCGGTAACATCCCATTAGGAGAGGTGGTGTTCCTCCCTACCGATGCGCGGATCACCGCGGTGAGCGCGATCCTCGGGGCCACGGGCGGGGGAACGGCAGGAGGAGGAACCATCTTGACCGCCAGTTCCACCGACCGCCAGGTGGTGATCTCCCTCGATGCCGACCTGGCCCCCGATGTCAAGGTGGGAGATCCGGTCACCATCACCCTGCCCGACAACTCGACCACGCCGGGGACAGTGACCACTGTCGGCACTGTGGCAACATGCCCGTCCAGTAGCGGGGGTAGCGGGGGTGGCGGAGGAGGCTCGGGTGTGTGCTCGGGCAACGGTACGCCGTCGATCGAGGTGGACGTCACCCCGACCCATGCAAAGGCCACCGGCACCCTCGACCAGGCCCCGGTCCAGGTGTCGATCACCAACCAGACCGTGAACGACGTCCTGGTGGTGCCGGTTACCGCCCTCCTGGCTCTTTCGGGAGGAGGCTACGCTCTCGAAGTCGTACCGCCCACAGGAGCGCACTACCTCGTTGCGGTCACCACCGGTCTTTTCGACGATGCCCAGGGACTCGTGCAGGTTTCAGGGCAAGGTCTTGCCGAAGGCATGCACGTGGTGGTTCCGTCGTCGTGAACCTGGCTGCTGCACCACCTGCTCTCGGCTCTGCCCCTCCGCTCGATCCTCAGGCAGTCCTGGAGCTGGACAACGTCACCAAGATCTACGGAGGTGAGCCGCCGGTAGTCGCCCTCGACTCGGTTAACCTCACCATTGGTGCCGGCGAGCTGGTCGGCATCGTTGGGCCGTCAGGGTCGGGCAAGACCACTCTCTTGCACGTCATGGGGACACTCGACCGGCCGACTTCGGGACGGGTGTCGCTCACCGGACTCGATGTGGCGGAGATGTCGGAGCGCCAGATCGCCGCGCTTCGGGCGACCCGGATCGGTTTCGTCTTCCAGAACTTCTACCTCGCCGAGCACGAGACGGTGCTGGAGAACGTGGCTGACGGTCTCCTCTACGCCGGAGTGGGCACCGCCGATCGGCGCCGGGCGGCTGCGGAGGCATTGGAGCGGGTGGGGATAGCCCATCGCGCCGGGTTTCACCCGAACAAGATATCGGGGGGCGAGAGGCAGAGAGTTGCCATCGCGCGCGCCCTGGTCGGCCGCCCCGCCATCGTTCTGGCCGACGAACCGACCGGCAACCTTGACTCGACCACCGGGGCGAACGTCCTGGCTCTCCTCAAGGAACTGAACGCAGAGGGGGCGACGATTGCACTCATCACCCACGACCGCGGTCTCGCCGGTCGCCTGCCCCGCCAGGTGGAAATCCTGGACGGGCACATCGTCTCCGATTCAACGCAGATGCCCGATCCCGATTCAGCTATGAACAGAGGAATCGAGCACGGCTCTCCTCAGGGTCGGTGAGCCGGTGGTGTCCGCGGTCTCTACGTCGAGCACTTCCATTGATACCAAGAGGCTGCGTCCCCGCGACCTCTTCCGGATCGCAGCGGTCGGGATACGCACCCGCAAGCTGCGGGCCTCGCTCTCGGCTCTCGGCATCGCCATCGGGGTCGCTGCCATCGTGGCGGTACTCGGTCTCTCCCAGTCTTCGCAGGCGGGATTGCTCGCCGAGATCGACAAGTTGGGGACCAACCTTCTCACTGTCACCAACGGGCAGAACTTCTTTGGCCAGAACTCCGAACTGTCCCCATCGGCGCCTGGGATGATCGCCCGGATCGGGCCGGTCACCCAGGTGCAGTACACCGGAGCGATCTCGACTGCCAATGCCTACCGCACCCCCTACGTCCCCACGGTTAACACCAACGCTCTCACTGTCGACGCAGCCAGTCTCGGGCTTCCGAGGACGGTCGGGGCCTCGGTGGCCCAGGGAGAGTACTTGAACACGGCGACAGCCACTCAACCCGTCGTCGTTCTCGGGGCGACGGCTGCCCAGCGATTGGGCATCGACCACATATATCCGGGTGAGAGGATCTGGGTCGGCGGCCAGTGGTTCTACGTGGTGGGAATCTTGCATCCGGCGATCCTTGCGTCGGAGATCGATACCTCGGTACTGGTCGGGTTCCCCGCCGCCGAGCATTACCTCCAATTCGACGGGAACCCTTCGGAGATCTACGTGCGCGCTGTGACCAGCCAGGTCGCAGCGGTCCAGGCGGTCCTGGCTCAGACCGCCGATCCGGAATCGCCGAGCGACGTGAACGTCAGCCAGCCTTCTGTCACCCTGACTGCCCGCGCGGCAGCCCAGAGCGCCTTCAGCGGACTTTTTCTCGGGCTGGGCGCGGTGGCGCTTCTGGTCGGTGCGGTCGGGGTCGCCAACATCATGATCATCTCGGTGCTGGAGCGGCGCTCGGAGATCGGCTTGCGCCGTGCTCTGGGCGCGACCCGAGGCCATATCCGTACCCAGTTCCTGTCCGAGGCGGCCATGCTGGGGGTATTGGGCGGCCTGGTGGGCATCGGGATCGGGGTCGCGGCCACCGCGATCTACGCGACCACCAAGGGATGGGCGATCTCGGTGCCCCCACTGGCGTGGGGCGGAGGGTTCGGCGCGGCGCTGGCGATCGGGCTCATCGCCGGCCTGTTCCCGGCCCTACGCGCCGCACGTATGTCTCCTACCGATGCATTGAGGACGGTATGACCTATGAGATCACGTAGCTTTCTCGCTCTCGTGGCCGTCGGCACGATCTGTGCGGCGGCGTGGATCGGTGCCGGTGGCAGCGCAGCCGGCGCGGCAGGCGTCGAGACACTCACCGCCACCGCAGGTACGCCCCAGTACACCGACATCGGGACTGCCTTCCCGGACATCCTGGAGGTAACCGTCGGCGGCGTACCTGCCGGAGCCGCCTGCCCGGGAACGGTGACCTTCACCGGACCGGTTTCGGGTTCGGGAGGTACTTTCTCGGGAACGTCGGACTCCTCGGCTGCCGCCTTGTCGGCAAACGATACGACGGCAGAAGTGGCGGCCGGAGGAACCACCTCCAACGGTGACCCCGATCTGAGTGGCAACTGCTATTACTATGCACCGGTCATCACCGCCAATGGCCAGGTGGGACCTTTCACCGTGACTGCCACGGCGGAGAATGTGCCCGGCCAGGTGAGCTTTTACCTGGTGAACGACGGGATCTCGGCGACGTCGGGCACCATCCAGACGACCCGCATCGGCACCGCCTTCTCCTCGCCCCTATCGGTTTCGGTGTACCAGGACGGCGCCCCTTTGGCCGGGGTCCCGGTCACGTTTGCCGCTCCTCCCACCGGTGCCAGCGGTCTCTTCTTCACGACCAATACCGACACCGCCACTGTTGCCACCGGGGGCAACGGTGCTGCCACCGCACCGACTCTCACCGCGAGTGAGATCGGGGGCACCTTTACGGTAGCGGCCACCACTGCATCTTTCCCGGGAATGTCGGCTACGTTCTCGCTCACCATCACCACCGCGGGAATCGCCTCGTCGGTGACCATCGCGTCGGGGAATGGGCAAAGTGCGACAGTAGGAACCACCTTCGCCTCGGCGCTGTCGGTGACCGTTGTGGATGCCAACGGGTCGCCGGTGCAGGGGGTGATGGTGAGCTTCGCTGTGGTGGCGGGTACGCCCGTGGCGGGTGCCACCGGGTCCCAGGTCGCGCCGGGCGCCACCTTCGAGGGAGGGGGTGGCAACGCCAGCGAGACCACCAATGGCACCGGAGTGGCGACGTCGCCGTCGCTGATCGCCAACACAGCGGCGGGCTCGTTCACCGTGATGGTTTCAACAAGCGGAGTAATCACCCCGGCGCTCTTCACGATGACCAACGATCCCGGAGCGCCGTATTCGGTAACCCCCGGGGACGGAGCGTCTCAGCAGGCACCAGTGGGGACGGTGTTCGCAATTCCCCTCTCGGTGACAGTCGAGGATGTCTATCATAATCCGATAGCGAATACGCCGGTCATCTTCGACCTGCCAGCAACCGGTGCACGCGGAACGTTCGCGGGGTCGCTGGGGACCTCGATCACCGCGACGACGGACAGCGACGGAGTGGCGGTGGCGCCGTCCCTGTGGGCGAACCGTCAGCCAGGCGGTTACCTGGTCACCGCCTCGGTGCACGGGGTGAGCCCACCCACCTCCTTCTCATTGGTCAACCAGCCGCTGGCAGAGGCAGCAGCCACTTTGGGTACTCTCGACGCTCCGGTGGTGTACAGCGCAGCCACCCCCGACGGTGGCGGATACTGGCTGGTGGCATCTGACGGGGGAGTGTTCACCTTCGGGGATGCCGGCTTCTACGGGTCGACCGGAGGGTTGGCTCTCAATGCGCCAGTTGTTGGGATGGCACCCACCCCTGACGGTCGCGGATACTGGCTGGTGGCATCTGACGGGGGAGTGTTCACCTTCGGGGATGCCGGATTCTACGGGTCAGCCGGTGGGACGCCGCTCTCCTCTCCGGTGGTGGGGATCACACCCACCCCTGACGGTCGCGGGTATCGCCTCGTCAAGAGCGACGGCACCGGGCTCAACTACGGGGACGCCTGAAGCTTCGTCAGCCCGGGCGAGCCAGCCTCAGCGTGTGGCCAGCCCCCCCACCAGGAAATCGCACATCTCGTCCGCTGTGGCGTCGAGGGGGAGGGGGGCCGGATCGTCGGCCCGGATCGACATGGAGCCGTAGAGCTGTATACCGATGAAGTTGGCGGCCCGATCGGGGTCCATCGGTCGGAATCCTCCGGTCTCCATCCCGTGGGTGATCACGTCGACCAGGAGGGCAGTGACATCCAAGCCAATCAGGGCCAACTGGGAGCCGATGGCGCTGGTCGGGTCGTGAGCAGCACGGGCGGTAGTCACCGCCAGGCGAAAAAAAGCTGGATTCTCGTCGATTCGCTCCAGCATCCCTCGTATGAAGGTGCGTAGCCTACCGACCGGGTCGAGGTCGCGCGACCAGGCGACCGCGATCGCCTCGTTGAGCAGAGCGTGCATCCGCTGGAGACAGGCAAGGATCAGCTCGTCCCGGTTGGAGAAGTAGACGTAGACGGTGGACCTGGCCACCCCCGCCTCGGTGGCGATCTCGTCCATCGATACATCTGTCGAGCGCCGCTCTTCGAAGAGGCGTCGGGCTACGTCTACGATCTGCTCCCGACGGTAGTCCCGCAAGATCTCCTTGAGCGTGCTCACCACAGGGCGGCAGGTATCCGCGGCTGTCTCAGGACAGTACCGGCTTCGAGGGAGTGAACGCCACCGGCAAGTGCTTGGTTCCGTTGATGAACTGGGACTGGAGTCTTTGCACTTTGCCGTTCAGGCGGATATCGCCCATCCGGTCGAGCAGGTGCTCGAACATTACCCGGATCTCCAGGCGAGCGAGGTTGGCACCCAGACAGAAGTGGGGACCGCCCGCTCCGAACGCCATGTGAGGATTGGGATCGCGACGAATGTCGAAAGTGTGGGGGTTCTTGAACACGCTCTCGTCCCGGTTGGCAGACGCGTGGTAGAAGTTCACTTTCGAGTTGTCGGGGATGGTCTTGCCCCCGAGGGTCACCTCCCCGATGGTCTGGCGACGGAAACCTATCACCGGGCTGACGAAACGCAGCATCTCCTCCACCGCGGTGGGCAGCAGGGAGCGATCCTGGCGCAGCAACTCCCACTGGTCGGGGAACTCGAAGAAGGCGGTCATCGCTCCCGACACCAGGTTTCGGGTAGTCTCATTGCCCGCAACCGTAAGCAGCAGGAAGAAGAGTTCCAGCTCCAGGTCGGACAGCTTCTCGCCGTCGACCTCCACCCTGGTCAGCACGCTCATCAGGTCCTCGTGGGGGTTTCCCCGTTTCTTGCTGTAGAGCTCGGCCGCGTAGGCGTAGAGTTCGAGCGCAGCCTGCTGGGCTGCTTCGGGGCTGATCTGGTATTCGGGGTCCTCGTTGCCGACCATCCGGTTCGACCAGTCGAACATCTTGATGCGCTCGTCTTCAGGCACTCCGAGGAGGATGGCGATTACCCGGAGCGGGAGCTCGGCGGCGATGTCGGTGACGAATTCACATTCTCCCTTCTCGATCACCGCGTCGATGATCTGGTCGGTGGTGGTGTGGATGTCTGCTTCGAGCTGAGCAACCATGCGGGGGGTGAAGCCCTTGTTGACCAGTCGGCGGTAGCGGGTGTGCAACGGCGGGTCCATATTGAGCATCATCAGAGATTGCTGGGCGACATCCTCGTCGGGCATTTCCCACAGCATCGTGCCGCGACGGGCGGAGGAAAAGTGCTCGAAGTCGCGGTTGACTGCCACGCAGTCCTCGTACCGGGTGATCGCATAGAACCCCGCCCCTCCGTCCTCTTTGTGGAAATAGGCGGGGTCATTGGCGCGCAGGTAATCGAACCAGTGGTGGGGAACGGCCTCGACGAAGTTGGCCGAATCGGTCAGATCGATCGCGCGAGGGTCGACGGTGGTGGACATGCAGAGCCTCCTGGGGTATCGGACACTGCGTCCGATTAATCGGATGGTACGTATGACCACCTCCGGTGTCAAGGTTCACCCTGGAAAATGCGCTCCTAGCAGGTAGAAGACCGGACCCTTGCCGGACGTTCGCCCCGGAGAGCGGGCGGTAGCGGGCCGATCAGCCGGCCGGGGACACCCCGATCGGGCAGGACACCCCTGTGCTGCCGAGGCCGCAGTACCCCCCCGGATTCTTGGCGAGGTACTGCTGGTGGTATTCCTCCGCCCAGAAGAAGGGAGGAGCCGGGTAGACGATCTGGGTGGTGATCGGTCCGTAGCGCGCCGCGGTGAGCACAGGCTGGTAGGCATTGCGGCTGGCTTCCGCCTCGTCCCGCTGTAGGTCGGTGAGGCAGTGGATAACCGATCGGTACTGGGTTCCTAAGTCATTGCCCTGCCGCATTCCTTGGGTTGGGTCGTGACCTTCCCAGAAAAGGCGCAACATTTCGCGGTAGGAGATGACCACCGGATCGAACACCGCCAGGACCACTTCGCAGTGGCCGGTTCTGCCCGAGCACACCTCACGGTAGGTGGGGGCGGAGGTGGTTCCGCCTGCATAGCCGACCGCAGTGGTCCATACGCCAGCGGCTTGCCAGAACCGGCGCTCGGCTCCCCAGAAGCACCCCATGCCGAACACCGCTTGTTCCATCCCGCCGGGGAACGGTGGTTGGAGGCGATGGCCGTTGACGAAGTGGGTCGAATCCGGGAGAAGGAGGCTCACCGGCTCCAGTCTCGCGCGCCCGTCCAGGCCGTTAGCATCGCGGCAATGGTCGGAACGGAAGCGGCCCTGCGCGGCCGGCTGAATATTCCATCGGATGCCGAGAAGGTTCTTGTCATCACCGAGTCGAGTCACTGGGACCCCGACTGGATGCTCACCTCCCGGGGGTACTTCCGCCTGAGGGTGCGGCGGAATCTCGATCAGGCACTAGCCGCGCTCATCGAAGAGCCGAGACGGGTGTACGGCGTCGAGTGCGCGTTCTTCCTCCGGATGTACTGGGAGAAACGGCCCGATCGGCAGGATGCCATCCGGGAACTGGTGAACTCCGGACGGCTGCGCCTGATGGGTTCGGGGGTGACAACCCCCGACACGATCATTCCCTCCACCGAGGCACTGGTGCGTGACTACCTGGTAGGTCAGGAGTGGTACCGGGCCAATGGGATGACCGTCGAGCCGGAGGTCGCCTACTTCCCCGACTCCTTCGGGCACACTCCGGCCATGCCGGCCATCATGAGCGCAGTCGGGGTCACCGGGGTGGCGGTGTGCCGTATCGACGGGCAGTTCTTCCTTGGATGTGAGACCGAATCGGGCCGGAACTTTCCCCGAACCGGCAGCAGTGCCGAGCTACTCATGAAGGAGCAAAAGACCCAGGATTTCGTCTGGCGCGGGCCGGACGGCTCGGAGATCCTTGCCCATTGGGTCGCCTACGGGTACGGGATGGGGGAGCTGATCGCCCACGCCGGGTTCACCCGGGTTGCCGGAGCGCCGGCGGCGGTTCCTTTCCGGACCGAGGCCCATGTCGCCAAGAGGGTGGCAGGCTACGTCGCCAAGCTTTCCCGCCACGCCCGCACCCCCTACATGCTCTGCCCGATCGGCTTCGACTTCTCTGCTCCCATCCACCGATTGGTGGATCTGCTCGATCGCTACAATCGGGTTCGGTACCCGGCAACCGGCACCTGGGTGGTCAATGCCGGTCTCGATGATTACCTCGCCTTGGTGGGGTGCCATCGTGACCGCCTCCCGGTGATCGACTTCGATCCCAATCCCTACTTCGCCGGCTTCTACGCGTCGCGTACCACCGTGAAGAGCCGTTGCCGGAAGCTGGTGGCCGCCCTGCTTTCCGCTGAGACAGGCGCAATCGCTTCCGGCGATTCGGAGGTGCTCGAGCGGGTGCGCAAGGAGCTGGTCGATCCGTGGTGGATCGCCACCACTTCCAACCACCACGACTTCGTGACCGGGACCGGGACGGATCGGGTGGTGCGCAAGGAGCAGTTGCCGTGGCTCGACGGGGCGCTCCGACGGGTGGAGGAAGTCGGGTCGTGGCTTCCCGCCTCCGCTGCCGGACCGTACGCAGGAGGGGAATCGTCACCTGTTTCGTGGACTCGCGACGGTGCCCGGGTAGAAGTCACGGCCGGTTGGGGGAAGGCGGTGTTCGACGGGGAAAAGGGCGGTTCGATCGTCGCAGTGGAGTGCTCCGATGGCCGGCCCTTGTCCGGAGCCGGCCCGCTTTTTGACGTGCTCAGCTACGAAGACACCGGGGGGCTGTGGAGGATGGGAATGGAATACAAGGGCGGTGTCTTCGCATGCTGCGCCCGGGCGTCCGACCGGGCCGCCGAGCTCACCGTGCGCGAGGTCGCGGGTGGAGTGGAAGTTAACTCGTCGTGCGAGGTGGACGGGGCGCCGCTCATCCGGCGGGTGCGGGTGCTGTCTGGTTCCGAGCCGGGGCGCGCCCACCTGGAGGCGCGCTTCGAGTACAGGGTGCGGGATGATCGCACGGTGACCTGCCTTTTCCCCCTCTTACCGTGTGGCGAACGGTTGGTTACCGACGTTCCCGGAGGCGTGGTGAGCCGCCCGGCGGGGAACGTCTTCGACCCGTCGTTCTGGCCGGTGCAGTCGTTCGTGCACCTGGGCGGAAGCTCTTCCGGTCTGGTCCCTGACGTCGCCCGAGGACATGGTTCCGGCCTGGCGGTGTTCCTTGCCCTGCCGGGTGCGGTCGCTCTGCGGCGGGAGACATCGACCTTGGAGGTGGTCCTCATGCGTAACGCCACCAAGGAGCGCTTCTGCCGGGTGCTGCCCATTCCTGGCTTCCCCGCTCGGGGACACGACCCCGGGCCTCACTCGGTCGACTTGGCGCTCTGTTTCACCGAGCAGGGAGATTGGCGAGCCAACCGCCTCGTGTATCGGGCGCGGGAGTTTGCCTGGTCACGGAGCGGGAGGTCGGGCCACTCGTTCCGGGCGGACCGGCTTTTCGAGGTGGACAACGAGGAGGTGGCGGTTCTCGCCGCCAAACCGGCCGATCGCGGCCAGGGGGTGGTGGTCCGCCTCGCCTCCACTCTCGGGGAACCGGTTCCAGTGCGCCTTCGCTGGCCGGGGACACCCCTCGCGGGAGCTTCCCTGTGCGACGGGCGCGAGCGGGACATCGCCGATCTGGCCGTCGACGGGGATGCCACCACTATCACCATGGAGGGCGGCATCGCCTCGGTGAGGTTGGTGAGGCACGGGTAGGCCGGTTCGGATTGCCGAGCCCGGCGGTACCGGGCGCATTGCTTAGGCGCAGTACCTACTCGTCGAATGCCTGGAGCTTGCCTCCCGCAACGACATAGATCTTCCCATCTGCGGCAGCCGGGCTCTCCAGGTGGACCGCAGCGCCTATGTCGAGCACCTGGGTGGTCCTGCCGGAGCCGGGGTCGACTGCCACCAGGCTTCCCGCGTCGATGTCCACGAACCAGACATGGCCCCCGGAGACAATCGGGGGACCGGCCAATCCGGTCCCCGCCGTCCAGGCTGGCGAGAACCCGGTTCCCTGCAGGGTGAGCGCCACCAGCCCGTTCGTGCAGGAGACCACGATCTTCCCATCGACGTAGACGCTCCCGCCGATCGCCTGGCCTCCGCCATTGCACACTTGCCCCGCGAAGAGTTGCCCACCGGTGCCGCCGAGATGGGCAACTGCTAGGAGGTAGCCCACCCCCTGCTTCCCCGCGATGAAGACGTGGCCATCTCCGACCTCGATCGGATCGGTCGAGCCCAGGTCCAGATCAGAGGAGCTGAGTGAAGCTGAATCGGTTGGTGTGAATAGCCCGAGGACGCCGAGTTGCTGGGAGAGGAGGAGGACCGAGTTGGATTGGTCGGGGGCATTGGAGGTGCCATTGCCGGTTGCGACCAGAAGCTCCCCGCTCCCCACCACCGCAGGACCTGCCGGATACCAGATGCCCGCACCGTTGCCGGCATCTGCCTCGAACTGAATGGCGGGAGCCGATCCGGAGATCGGCACGCCGACGACGTAGCCGTGATATGCGCCGCAATCGCCGAAAAGCCCCCCGAACGGCACGTACACGTACCCGTTGGCGAGTGCAAGGGCTCCACGCTGCTGCTCGGTGGTGGGGTCGGCACCCGACGGGTCGATTGGGCGTTGCGCGAGAACGGCCCCGGTGGAAAGGCTAATGGTGAAAAGGACGTGGGAGATCGTGGTGCTGGCGGGGAGTGCCGTGGCCGGCGGCTGCCCTCCTGAAGTCGCAGCCGGGTTTCCGGCCAGCGACGCCACCACCCAGAGCTTCCCCGACATGGGGTCTGCAACCGGGGTCCCGGTTATCCCGGAGGGATCTATATTGCCGCAGGGCAGGCTCGAGCCGGGAACCGGCGTGCCGAGGGACCGGCTCCAGTTGACTTTGCCTGTGTCAACGTCCACTGCGGTTACTGTATCGGTCTCCGATGCGACGATCACCTGGCTCTTCACCACGAGCGGCTGCGCGTAAACGCTTCCGTCGATCGGCACCGTCCATGCGGGCGAGACGGTGGTAGCGGGCGGGGAAGTGGTGTCGATACCCGCCCGATCGGCTGTGCCTCCATAGGTAGTCCAGGCGCCTGCCGACGAGGGACTTGTCGTCGTTGGCGGATTCGCAACCTGGACGGACGCCGAGGCGGTCGTGGTGGTCTTCCCGGCAGATGGTGAGCTGCCTGAGCATCCGGAGGCGAAAAGAGCGCCGGTGGCGAGGGCGATTGCTCCGATCCGGCGTCGCGCCCGCCGTGCCACACCCCGCGACACCCGCACACCCCGCGACACCGGCACACGGCGTAAGCGGTGCTGCAACGTATCAGGGCGCCAGAGCGGCGAGTACGTCCGATGCGGTGACTTGGCGATCGTCGTCGAGGACCTCTGAGCGCACGACCGCATCCGGCTCATCGGCGCCGGTTCTCGCACTCGCTGATCCCGCCGGGCCGACCGTTCCTCCGAGCCCTAGAGCGAGGGCACCGGCGAGCGCTCGCATCAGGTCGCGCAATTCGCGGGGCGGCGGGAAGTACTCGTCTTCATCGATATTGCGGACGGTCTCCACGCCGTTGGTGGGCGCGAGCCGCTGGATGACCTGCTGGACCAGTTCTTCGGGAGCCGAGGCGCCGGCGGTCACCGCTATGGTTCCCTCGATGTCGTCGGGAAGCTCCGATGCTGCATTGACCCGGATGACCCGTGAGGGTCCGACGGCACGCGCAACCTTTTCAAGGGCGATGGTGTTGGAAGAATTGGCGGAACCGATCACTACAACCGTTCCAACTTCACCTGCGATCGCCTTGAGTGCGCCCTGCCGGTTGGTCGTGGCGAAGCAAAGGTCGCCCCGGGTGGGCATCCACAGGTCCCCGAACTTCTCCTGGGCACGTTCTACGATCCCTGACCATTCGTCATGGCTGAGCGTGGTCTGGGCCAGCAAGGCCAGTGGTCCCTCGGGAAGCTCCAGGGTGTCGACGTCCTCTTCGTGCTCGACCAACCGAACCGACGAGGGGGCGACCGCCATGGTGCCGATGGCTTCCTCGTGGCCCTTGTGGCCGACGTAGATGACCGTGTAGCCCTTGGTGGCACGAACCTTCATCTCGTGATGGACCTTGGTGACCAGAGGGCATACCGAATTGACCACCACTCCTCCGCGGCGGCGAGCCTCGAAGATCACTTCGGGGGCGGAGCCGTGAGCCGAGAGCATGATCGGGGCACCCGGGGGGACCTCGGCAACGTCGTCGACGAATACCACCCCCAGGGCGCGGAAGCGGTCCACCACTACCTGGTTGTGCACGATCTCGTGGTAGCAGTACACCGGCGGGTCGAAGATCCGAACCATCCAGGCGAGCGCCTTGATTGCCATCTCCACGCCGGCGCAGAATCCCCTCGGCTCTGCCAAGAGGACTTTGTCGACCTTCACACCAGGTAGGTTAGTCTCGTGTCAGTCGTGGCCGTGGTTGGCCGGCCCAACGTGGGAAAGTCGTCCCTGGTCAATCGCCTCTCCGGGAGGAGGGACGCGGTCACCGATTCTTTTGCGGGGGTGACCCGCGACCGCAAGGTGGTGCCTGCCGATTGGTCGGGCGTCCACTTCGATCTCGTGGACACCGGAGGGTGGTCATCGGCCGGAAAGCCGGCGAGCAAAGAAGGAGTGGCGGCCGGAAAGCCGGCGAGCAAGGATGCCTTGCAGGTGGGAGGCAGCGGGAGCTCGCTGGACGCCAAGGTGAGCGAGCAGGCAGCCCGTGCTGCCGACGCGTCGGACCTGGTCTTGCTGGTCGTCGACGCCACTGTGGGGATCACCCAGGAGGACGAGGCCGCTGCCCACATGCTCCGGCGCAAGAACGTTCCGGTGCTCGTGGTCGCCAACAAGGTCGATTCGCAGGCGCAGGAGCCGGACGGATGGGAGGCCGCGCGCCTCGGCTTCAATGGCGTCCACCTGGTGAGCGCTCTGCACGGACGAGGCTCTGGTGACCTCCTCGATGCGATCGTCGCCCTGCTGCCTCCAGCGCCGGGGCTGGAGGCCGAAGCGCCCGGGATTCCGACCGGCGATGGATCTGCACCGACGTTCCGCGAGGAAAGAGTGGCTATCGTAGGGCGACCCAACGTGGGAAAGTCGACCCTGTTCAATCGGATGGTGGGGGAGGCTCGGTCCATCGTCCACGACGAACCGGGAACCACCCGCGACAGTATCGACACGGTGGTTGAGACCGCGGACGGCGCGATCAGATTCGTGGACACCGCCGGACTGCGTCGCAAGTCACGCCAAACGAGCGGTGCTGAGTACTACTCGTTGGTGCGCGCACTGTCGGCCATCGACGAGGCAGACGTGTCGCTCCTGGTGATCGACGCGTCGGCAGGGGTGACGCACCAGGACCAGCGTCTGGCTGAGCGCATCGACGCGGCGGGAAGCCCGGTGGTGATGGTGCTCAACAAGTGGGAGATGCTCGACGCGGAGAGGCGTGCGGAAGTGTCGGGAGAGATTAGCGACCGGCTCAGCTTTCTCGCATATGCACCGGTGATCAAGGTCAGCGCTCTGACCGGATTGGGGGTACACAAGCTATTGCCCGCGCTGGGCTTGGCAGTCGAGGCGTACCGGCGCCGAGTTCCGACCGCGGAGGTGAATCGGGTGGTGGCCGACGCGCAGGCTGCCCAGCCGGCTCCGCATGGCGCGCGCATTCTCTACGCGACCCAGGGAGCGGTGAATCCACCGACTTTTACTCTTTTCGCCAATCGAGCGCTTCCGCCGCCTTACGTTCGCTACATCGAGCGGACCATTCGGGAGAAGTTCGGCTTCGGTCCAACGCCCCTCAAGCTGCGCGTCCGCCGGAGATGAGCTGATGGTGCATAACCCACCATTCCTAGGGGTTGCCGCTCTGTGTTTCGTGGCGAGCGTTGTATGGGGACGATCTGCGGCACGACTCGCCCGGAGCCAGGTCAACATCGCCGAATACCTGCGGCGCCGGGGCCGGACCGATCACGACGGCGATCGGGACGCGCTGCACCTTGCCCGATCAGCGCACCTGAAGAGCCTTCATCTCGCGTTTCTCTACGGGGTGGTAGGGGCTGCCGCTCTCGCAGCAGCCTTCCTTCGGGCGCCTTGGGCGGGGTGGCCCTTCGTCGGCGTCGGCTTCCTGGTCGTTGTCACGGTGGCTGCCGGGGGCAAGCTGATGCGGGAGGCCCGGCTGATCGAGGCGCGGGCAACCTTGGAACACCGCGCCCAGGAGGTGCTCGCCCAGCAGGAGCTGGCTCCGCTGCGATGGTCCGAACGTCTTGCGCCCGAGAGGCTGCCCGACATCGAAGGCTTCGAGATCGCGCACCACTACCAGCCGGGTGCCGGGGCGATGGCAGGCGATTTCTACGACATTTTCCCCACCTCGCCCAACCGGCTTGCCGCTGCCATCGGTGACGTGACCGGACACGGGGTCGATCCGTCGATCACCGCATTTCAGGTGAAGAACCTGCTGCGAGTGTTCCTCCGCCAGTTCCGAGACCCCGGGCAGGTGCTTGAAGAGCTGAACGCGGTGGTGAGCGCCCAGGGGCAGGCGCAGGGACGCAACGAGGAGATGGTCTCGGTGTGTCTGGTGGTCTTCGACCAATTGGCCGGAAGCCTGCGATTCGCCTCGGCGGGCCATCCGGCGGCCTGGCTGTTTCACGCTGGGGATGTTCGGCCGCTGCGTGCCACGGGTCCGATCCTCGCCCTCGATCCCCACGCGACCTATTTTTCACGAGAGATTCCGATGGAGCAGGGGGACGTCCTTCTCCTGTACACCGACGGCCTGGTGGAGGCACGATCGGGTCAGGAGCTTTTCGGTGAGGAGCGAGTGGCATCGGCTCTCGCGCGCGATCCGCGCCAGCCGGTCACTGCACTGTGCGCGTCGCTGGTGGAGACCGCTCGCGATTTTGCGGCGCAGCCTTTTTCCGACGACGTGGCGGTGCTGGCGATCAAGTGCGGCTAACGATCTGCCGTGCCCTTCTGTGAGAAATGCGCCCGGTTCCAGGAGGATGGCGATCTGGACGCGGAGGGCCGTTGTCCCGCCTGCGGGGAGGTGCTCGCCACGAAGGCGCCGGTTCCGTGGCACTTCAAGTTCCTGGTGGTGGGCACCGCTGTCTACCTTCTCTACCGGATCGGCCAGGGGATCGACTGGTTGGTCCACCACGTGCACTGATCGCTGGTTTGGTTTCGCGGATCCTGGCTTCCCGATGTCCCGATGTCCCGATGTCCCGATGTCCCGGTGGTGCCGTCCTGCCGGGCTCCTCCCTCTACCCGGCTAGGCTGTCTCCCGGTCGCATTCCGCCGGAGGGGAAGCGGGGAGTGCCCACGGGCTGTGGCGCAGCTTGGTTAGCGCGCTTGACTGGGGGTCAAGAGGTCCCGGGTTCAAATCCCGGCAGCCCGACCAGTTTACACAGGGAGTTTACGGATTCTCCCATCGACTCCCGATGGATAATGTCAAGAGTTTGTCAACGCATTTTCCGGCGGTCCCTCCAGCGGCCGGGCCAGGTCTTTCGGGGATCGATGACACGGGATGCTCCTATAGCTGTCAAGGCTATTTCGCCGAGACAGATTGGGAGTAGCAGCCGGCTCCTCCCCGGCGTCAAGGACCTCCTCTACGCTCCGGCCGCAAGCGGCGGCCCTCCGGGCCGTCCTGGA
>JAKAWH010000006.1 GCA_021817065.1 Actinomycetes bacterium | reverse complement strand
ATCTCCCGATGTCGCCTCGGTTGCTTCTTCGACGGTGACGGTGTGGCTCATGGCAGGCGTGCCTCCTCAGGCCGGGCGTTGTCGGGATCGGCGTGCTCCGGCACCTCCATGGGCCGCGGGCAGGAAGGGCGGGACAGGGTGAGCGACCAATAAGCGATCAGGAGACCCAGAGCCAACCCGATCATCGGCCAGTCCCCCAGGACCGAGTACCAGGTGCGGCCAGTGTGCAGAGCCACCGAGCGTTCCAGGACGGCTGCCGTGCCGAGCGAAGTTCTCCCTATGAGCCTTCCCCGATTGTCCACCACGTCGGTGTAGCCGGTCGGAGCGGCCTGGACGAGGTTGCGTCCCTCTTCGATCGCGCGCAACCGGTCAGCCGCTACTTCCTGGGCGGGCACCTGCCCGGTGGAATAGGAAGCGTCGTTGGTAGGCACCACCAGGACGGTAGCTCCTCGAGAGACCGCTGCCGCCGCTGGTCCCGGATAGAAGACCTCGAATGAGATCATGACTCCGAGCTGCCCCGCCGGGGTGACGAGGATGCCAGGGCGGTGGCCGGGGATGGCGTCACGGGGTACCAGTCCGGTGGGGCCAAAATGTGAGAAAAAGGATCGAAAAGGGATGTACTCGCCGAAGGGGACCCGGTGCACCTTCTCATAGGTGGCGATAATCGACCCGTCCGGTGCCCAGGCGACCGCCTCGTTGCGGAACGCCATGCTGCCGACTGTCTCGGTCACCCCGGCCACCAGGGTTGTGTGCAGCCTTCGGGCAGCATCGCCCACCTGGCCAGCCTCCGGGCTGCCCGCCAGGGGCCGGTCCAGCGCGATGACGTCCTCGGGCCATACCACCAGGTCGGGGCGGGGTCGGTCCGGGAGGGAGAGGGTGGGTTTCAGTTGCCTCTGATAAACGATCGACGCATCGGTGAAGAGAGCATGCAACCCGCGAACCCCCCCGCCCTGGACCAAAGCAACCCGCAGGTGCCCTGCCGGGGTTCCCCCGTCGGGGGCACCATAGGAGAGGGCAATCAGGCCGGCCGTCGTCGTGAGGATTACCAGGACGCCTGTTGGGAATCGCAGAGGTCGTTCTCGGGTGCCGGCGAGGAGTTCACCCAGGCAGGCCCCCAGGACAAAGGTGGCGCCCTCCACGAGGAGCGGACCGCCAACCCGGCCGAGCTGGCCGAGAGGCGCGGCCGCCTGACCGAGTGCAACCGATCCGATCGGCATCCCGCCGAAAGGCCACCACCATCGGAAGGCGTCGGCGAGAACCATTGTCGTTGCAAAACCGGTCGGCCTCCAGGATCGGAGCGAAGGTCCGGCCCCGCGTATCGCGAGGCAGGCCAGGGCGGTGAGACCGGCTTCGAAGACGGTGAGCGCGATCCATCCCCCTGCAACCAAGTTGGCCACCCACGCGTACCCGATCCCGAAGAACCCCAGTCCAAAAGCAAAACCAGCCAGCAATCGTCGCCGCGGTGACGCAGATCGCACTGCCGCGTAGAGCAGGGCGGTCCCCGCGATGGCAAGGGGCCAGTAACCGAAGGGCGGGACGGCAAGAGCGGCGAGCACCCCGCCGAAGAGCCCGGTTGCGCCGGACACGCTCCGTTGCCGCCACGACGAGGTCACCAGAGGGTCGGCTCCACCCGGCCAGTTTGCCGCGGCCCCGCCGAACACGTAACATTTCCCCAGCCGGCCCGCCTGGCATCTGCCTGCACGGGTGGGTTCCTCCGGATCGATGCCTGCCTAGGTTGCAGGAGTCGCCGGACCCGGGAACGGCAATCCAACTTTTCTCAGGAAAGCAGACAGTGCCCACCATTTCGCAACTGGTCCGCAAGGGCCGTACCGACAAGAGAACCAAGTCGAAGACCCCGGCCCTCAAGGGCTCGCCCCAGCGGCGCGGGGTGTGCACGCGCGTCTACACCACCACTCCGAAGAAGCCGAACTCGGCGCTCCGCAAGATCGCCCGCGTGCGCCTATCGTCGGGCACCGAGGTGACTGCCTACATCCCTGGCGAGGGCCACAACCTCCAGGAGCACTCCATCGTCCTGGTGCGTGGTGGCCGGGTGAAGGATGTTCCGGGGGTTCGCTACAAGATCGTCCGCGGGTCCCTCGATACCGCCGGGGTTGCCAACCGCAAGCAGGCGCGCAGCCGATACGGTGCCAAGAGGGAAGGCTGATGCCGCGCAAGGGCCCTCCTCCGCGCCGGGATCTGCAGCCCGATCCGGTCTACAACTCGATCCAGGTCACCCAGGTGATCAACCGGGTCCTCTCCCGCGGCAAGAAGTCTCTTGCCGAGCGGATCGTCTACCGGGCGCTCGAGCTGGTGGGTCAGCGCTCCGGCGACGACCCGGTGGCAGTGCTCCGCCGTGCGATGGACAACACCCGACCCGCCCTGGAGATCCGGTCCCGCCGGGTAGGTGGTGCTACCTACCAGGTGCCGATGGACGTGCGGCCGAAGCGGGCCACCACCCTCTCGGTGCGCTGGCTGGTGACCTACGCCAAGTCCCGGCGCGAGAAGACCATGGCAGAGAGGCTGGCAAACGAGTTCCTCGATGCCTCCAACGGGGTGGGGGCGTCGGTGAAGCGCCGGGAGGATCTGCACAAGATGGCCGAATCGAACAAAGCCTTCGCCCACTACCGCTGGTAGTCGGGTAGCTGCCACCAGACCGGCACCGAATGAAAGTCGTGTAGCGATGGGAGATATGAACGCGCTGAGAGAGTACCCGCTTGCCCGGACCCGCAATATCGGGATCATGGCCCATATCGACGCGGGCAAGACCACTACCACCGAGCGGATTCTCTTCTACACCGGGCGGAACTACAAGATAGGCGAGGTGCACGAGGGTGCCGCCACCATGGACTGGATGGCCCAGGAGCAGGAGCGGGGCATCACCATCACCTCGGCGGCCACCACCTGCAAGTGGCGCGACACCTGGATCAACATCATCGACACCCCCGGGCACGTCGACTTCACCGTCGAGGTGGAGAGATCCTTGCGGGTTCTCGACGGGGCTGTCGCTGTCTTCGACGCGGTGGCCGGGGTCGAGCCCCAGACCGAGACGGTCTGGCGGCAGGCCAACAAGTACCGGGTACCCCGGATCTGCTTCGTCAACAAGATGGATCGGGTGGGTGCCAGCTTCGAGCGCTCCGTCGAGATGATCCGCGACCGTCTGGACGCCAATCCCGCGGTGATCCATCTTCCGATCGGCTCCGAGGGCGGCTTCCGCGGCGTGGTCGACGTTCTGGCCATGGAGTCGATCGTCTGGGCGGACGACGATTCCAAGGGGGCCAACTACGAGCTCGGACCTGTGCCCGACGATCTGGTCGCCGAGGCCGAGGATGCACGGCATCAGGTCATCGACATCCTCTCCAACTACGACGACACGATCATGGAGAAGTATGTGGGGGAGGAGGCGATCACCGCCGACGACCTCCGGGATGCCCTCCGCCGGGCGACCATCGCATCGGAGGTGGTGCCGGTCCTCTGTGGCAGCGCGTTCAAGAACAAAGGAGTCCAGCCATTGCTGGATTCCATCGTCCACTACCTTCCCTCGCCGCTCGACGTTCCGCCCACTGCCGGAACCCATCCGAAGCACGAGGAGGAGATCCTCGAGCGGCCTGCCCAGGACGACGCACCTTTTGCTGCGCTCGCTTTCAAGATCATGACCGACCCCTATGTGGGCAAGCTCACCTACCTCCGGGTCTACTCCGGCGCCCTGGAGAAGGGTGCCACCATCGTCAACTCCACCAAGGACAAGAAGGAGAGGATCGGGCGCATCCTCCAGATGCACGCCAACCACCGTGAGGACCGTGATGCGGTCTTCACCGGCGACATCATCGCCGCGGTCGGCCTCAAGTCGACCTCGACCGGAGACACCCTGTGCGATCCCAGCCACCCGATCATCCTGGAGCGGATGGTGTTCCCCGAGCCGGTGATCCACGTGGCCGTCGAGCCGAAGACCAAGGCCGACCAGGACAAGATGGGACGGGCGCTCCACGCCCTGTCCGAGGAGGACCCGACTTTTCAGGTCCACACCGACGAGGAGACCGGTCAGACGGTCATCTCGGGAATGGGCGAACTGCACCTGGAGGTGCTGGTCGACCGGATGCTCCGGGAATTCTCGGTTGACGCCAACGTCGGCAAGCCTCAGGTGGCCTACCGGGAGACCATCCGCAAGGATGCCCACAAGGTGGAGGGACGCTACGTCCGCCAGACCGGAGGCCGCGGCCAGTACGGCCATGTCTACATCGACATCGAGCCGACCGGCCCCGGCGGGGGTTACGAGTTCGTGGACAAGATCAGCGGTGGGGTGGTCCCCAAGGAGTACATCTCTGCGGTCGACGCCGGTATCCAGGACGCCCTTACCAGCGGGGTTCTGGCTGGCTACCCGTGCGTGGACGTGCGGGTTGCTCTGATCGACGGTTCTTACCACGATGTCGACTCCTCGGAGATGGCTTTCAAGATCGCCGGCTCGATGGCGGTGAAGGAGGCATGCAAGAGGGCGTCCCCGGTACTTCTGGAGCCGATCATGGCTGTGGAGGTGGTCACCCCGGAGGAGCACATGGGTGATGTGGTGGGCGACCTCAACCGCCGCCGCGGGCGGATGGAGGGGATGGAACAGAGAGCTTCCGACCAGGTCATTCGCGCCCAGGTGCCACTGTCCGAGATGTTCGGCTACGCTACAGACCTGCGGTCCCGCACCCAGGGCCGGGCGACATACACTATGCAGTTCCACTCCTACCAGGAGGTTCCCGAGTCCATCGCCAAGGAGATCGTGGCGCGAGTGAGGGGCGAGTGATCGCCCCGAGCCAAGAGAAGGGCAGGGGCGTGATCGCCCCCAGTCTGCGGGGGAGTCGGGTCGAGTAGTCCGGACCCACACGGTTCGGGTAGGCAAACCAGAGGGCGGTCGGGCGACCGATCGACGAGTCGACACAGGGCAATCCAAGAAACGGAGCAATCAGGAAGATGGCGAAGCAGAAGTTCGAGCGCACCAAGCCGCATATCAATGTCGGCACCATGGGACACATCGACCATGGCAAGACGACGCTGACCGCCGCTATCACCAAGTGCCTGGCCGACAAGAACCCGAATGTGCACTTCACTCCCTTCGAGGACATCGACAAGGCACCCGAGGAGCGCCAGCGGGGCATCACCATCTCCATCGCCCACGTCGAGTACGAGACCGACAACCGCCACTACGCGCACGTCGACATGCCGGGTCACGCCGACTACATCAAGAACATGATCACCGGCGCTGCCCAGGTGGACGGGGCCATCTTGGTGGTAGCGGCAACCGACGGCCCGATGGCACAGACCCGTGAGCACGTGCTCCTGGCCCGCCAGGTGGGTGTTCCTTTCATCGTGGTCGCCCTGAACAAGTGCGACGCGGTGGACGACCCCGAATTGCTCGACCTGGTGGAGCTGGAGGTCCGGGAGCTGCTCAGCTTCTACGAGTTCCCCGGCGACGACACCCCGGTCATCCGGGTGTCCGCACTCAAGGCCCTCGAAGGCGACGAGGACTCCAAGGCGGGCATCTACGAGTTGATGGAAGCGATCGACACCTATATCCCGGAGCCGCAGCGCGACGTGGACAAGCCCTTCCTCATGCCCATCGAGGATGTGTTCTCGATCACGGGTCGTGGCACGGTGGTCACCGGCAAGGTGGAGCAGGGCAAGGTCCACACCGGCGACGAAGTCGAGATCGTCGGATTGCGTCCCAACCAGAAGACGGTTTGCACCGGCGTCGAGATGTTCCGCAAGATCCTCGACGAAGGTCAGGCTGGCGACAATATCGGCGCCCTGCTGCGTGGCACCAAGAAGGAGGAGGTGGAACGCGGCCAGGTGTTGTGCAAGCCGGGCTCGATCACCCCGCACACCAACTTCGAAGCCAACGTCTATATCCTGACCAAGGAAGAGGGTGGCCGTCACAAGCCGTTCTTCCCCAACTACCGCCCGCAGTTCTATTTTCGGACCACCGATGTCACTGGAACCATCACCCTGCCGGAGGGGACCGAGATGGTCATGCCCGGCGACAACACCACCATGACGGTCGAGCTGGGCAAGTCGATCGCCATGGACGAGGGCCTGCGGTTCGCCATCCGTGAGGGTGGGCGGACGGTGGGCGCCGGACGGGTAACCAAGATCATCAAGTAACTTTTCGGACTCGCGCCGGGAAGGTTCCCGGCGCCGCCCGATCCAACGAACAGCGAGACTATGGCAGACGGCAGTAAGCAGAAGATTCGGATCCGCCTCAAGGCGTACGACCACGAGATCATCGACCAGTCCACCAAGAAGATCGTGGAGACGGTACTGCGTACCCAGGCCAAGATCCGCGGCCCGGTGCCGCTGCCAACCGAGAAGCACCGCTACACGGTCATCCGTTCCCCCCACAAGTACAAGGACTCGCGCGAGCACTTCGAGATGCGGGTCCACAAGCGGTTGCTCGACATCGTCGAGCACTCGCCGAAGACGGTCGATTCCCTCCAACGGCTGGATCTGCCGGCAGGGGTGGACATCGAGATAAAGATCACAGGTTAAGAGGTTTCTCCTGCCCGGGCTTCCGGGCGGGGGGACGGGAACGGGGGGCGATTTCCACAGCAAGTTACAAACTTGTGGTTTAGAGGATGCGCCGATAGGCGCATCCGTGGCCCGAGCGGCCCGGCTGCGAAGCAGCCAGGAGCGGAGGAAATCAGTAAGAGCGGGCGCCTATCGGCGCACGCTCTTACCAGGATGTGAAATTGCCGGAAGTAGTGGCTATACTGGCGCCCCGTGCCTGGAGGCGGTGCCGCCAGGACGTATGAGGGTGCCGGTCACCATGTTGGTCAGACCGGCCAGTAGGACGAATGATGCCATCGAGATGTCCACCAAGGCCTTTTCGGGAACCGGGTGGCACCACCTCGACAGCGCTCCGCACGGGACTTCCCGGCGGAGCGTCTGCGTGCAAAGGGATCGCTGCGCAAGCAGCGGGTACACGTCGAAGCGCGGGGTTCACGCGCTGAATATCAGGGAAAGAGAACAGAGCAGGCCGTGGCCGCCAAGGCAATAGTCGGAGAGAAGATTGGGATGACCCAGGTCTGGGACGACCAGAACCGCGTCGTTCCGGTGACCGTCGTCAAGGTGTCGGCGGCGCGGGTGGTTTCGGTCAAGACTCCTGACAAGGACGGCTACTCGGCTCTCCAGGTCACCTACGGCATGGCCAAGCCCAGTCGGCTGAGCCAGCCGGAAGCCGGGCATTTCGCTGCTGCGGGGGTCGAGCCAGGCAAGCGCCTGGTCGAACTCCGGCTTGCCGACGTGTCTGAGTACGCGGTCGGCCAGGAGCTGGACGCCAGCCTTTTCGAGGCAGGCCAGAAGGTGGACGTGTCGGCCGTTTCCAAGGGACGAGGGTTCGCCGGTGGGATGAAGCGTCACAATTTCAAGGGTCAAGGCGCTTCCCACGGCAACCACAAGAAGCATCGTGCTCCCGGATCGGTCGGCGCCTGCGCCACTCCAGCCCGGGTCTTCAAGGGCACTCGGATGGCCGGCCAACTCGGGGCGCAGCGAGTGACCACATTGAACCTTTCGGTTGTCCAGGCCGACCCGGAGCGCCAACTGCTGCTCCTGCGGGGTGCTGTTCCCGGCCCGAACGGCGGGGTAGTCGTGATCCGGGACGCGGCCAAAGTGAAGAAGGGACGCTGAGAATGCCGGCTGCTACGGCTGTCGAGACTCCCGTATCCCGGCGGATCGCCGAGCGCCGCCGTGCGCGCGCGGAGCGGACAGAGCGCTCGGTAACAATTCACACTGCTTCGGGGAATCCGCAAGGAACTCTCGCCCTGGACCCTGATCTCTTCGGCGTGAGGCCAAATATGGCCGTTCTGCACCAGGTGGTCACCGCCCAGATGGCGGGAGCCCGAGCCGGAAGCCACTCGACCAAGCGGCGCAGCGAGGTGCGAGGTGGTGGGCGCAAGCCGTGGCGGCAGAAGGGAACCGGTCGAGCTCGCCAAGGGTCGATCCGGGCCAGCCAGTGGGTGGGTGGCGGCATTGCCATGGGTCCCAAGCCGCGTGACTACAGCCAGTCGACTCCCAAGAAGATGATTCGCATGGCTCTGGCGTCCGCGCTCTCCGACCGGGCGGCCTCCGACCGAGTGATGGTCGTCGATGATTGGGGATGGACCGAACCTCGGACCAAGGACGCGGTCGCCGCAGTCGCCGCGCTGAAGCTCTCCGGCAAGATTCTGCTCGTCCTCGGTGGTGCGGGAAGCGACGAGGTATCGTTCCGATCTTTTGCGAACCTGCCGGACGTGGCGATCGTTCCGGCCGGTGAGTTGTCCGCCTGGGACGTGTTGCGCTCCGACTGGGTAGTGTTCACCCTGGCGTCGATGGACGCACTTTCGCCTGGGGGCACCGATGCCATGGCGCCCGCCGAACCTGCCGGAGAGGATGAGTAGCCCGTGGACCTCCACCAGGTGATCCTGCGTCCGGTCGTATCGGAGAAGTCTTATGCCCGCCTCGACGTGGGCGTCTACACATTCGTCGTTCACCCTCGGGCAACCAAGCTCCAGATCCGTGCAGCCGTCGAGGAGATCTTCAACGTGCAGGTGGCGAAGGTGAACACTCTGAACCGTTCCGGTAAGAAGCGCCGCAACCGCCGCAGTAATACGGTCGGCCAGACGGCTGCCACCAAGCGGGCGATGGTCACCCTAGCCGGCGACGACCGGATCGAATTGTTCGAGGGTTAGGAGAGGTTTCGTGGCACTCCGTCGACGCAAGCCCACCAGCGCGGGCCGCAGGTTCCAGACCTCCTCCGATTTCTCGGAGATCACCCGCTCGCGGCCGGAACGGTCGCTGGTGGTCCCCAAGCCTCGGAGCGGTGGGCGCAATGTTTACGGGCGCAAGACTGCTCGGCACCGCGGCGGTGGACACAAGCAGCAGTACCGCCTGATCGACTTCAAGCGCGACAAGGACGGTATTCCTGCCAAGGTTGCCTCCATCGAGTACGACCCGAATCGCAATGCGCGCATTGCACTTCTGAACTATTTCGACGGAGAGAAGAGATACATCATCGCCCCGAAGGATCTCAAGGTCGGCGATCGGGTCCAGAGCGGCCGTGGCGCTGACATTCGTCCGGGCAATGCTCTCCCCCTCCGCTACATCCCGGTGGGTTCTGTGCTCCACAACGTGGAGCTCAAGCCGGGGGCCGGAGGCAAGCTCGCCCGTGGTGCCGGATCCTCGATCCAGCTCGTGGCCAAGGAGGGTCCCCACGCGACGCTGAGGCTCCCGTCGACTGAGATGCGCAAGGTTCCCATCGATTGCAAGGCAACCATTGGAGAAGTCGGTAACGCGGAGGCCGAGCTGGTCAAGATCGGCAAGGCGGGCCGGAACCGTTGGAAGGGTGTCCGACCGCAGACCCGTGGCGTGGCAATGAACCCGGTCGACCACCCGCTTGGTGGTGGCGAAGGCAAGTCCTCCGGAGGGCGCCATCCGGTGTCTCCGTGGGGTAAGCCCGAAGGCCGGACCCGCCAGCGGCACAAGAAGTCGAACGACATGATCGTTCGACGCCGTAGAACACGAGGAGCACGTCGATAGATGCCCCGTAGCCTGAAGAAGGGTCCCTTCGTGGACGCTCACCTCTTGAAGAAGGTGGATGCGTTGAACACGGCCAATGACAAGCGGGTCGTCAAGACCTGGTCGCGGCGCTCCACCATCATCCCTGACATGGTCGGGCACACCATTGCTGTCCATGACGGCCGGAAGCACGTGCCCGTCTTCATCACCGAGTCGATGGTCGGTCACAAGTTGGGAGAATTCGCCCCGACCCGCACCTTTCGGTATCACGCGGGGCAGGAGAAGGGGGCGAGGCGCTAGATGGATGCGCTGTTCGGGAGTATGGATCGCTGATGGCCGGCACTTACGTCAAGACCAATGAACGACCGGGCACCCGCGCGGTGCTTCGTCACAGCCGGATGTCCGCCTACAAGGCCCGAGAGGTCCTCGACCTGATCCGTGAGGTTCCGGCGGGTGAGGCCCTGGAGATCCTCCGTCTCAGCGGGAGGGATGCGGCTATCCCTATCGCCAAATTGCTGGCTTCCGCCGTCGCCAACGCTCAGAACAACGACATGCTCGATCCCGACGAGTTGTACGTGGCGACCGCCTACGCGGATGAATCGGTGACCATGAAGCGGTGGCGGCCTCGCGCCCGGGGTCGGGCAACCAGGATCCGCAAGCGGACTTGCCACGTAACCCTGGTGGTTTCCCGCCTTCCCGAGGACAAGATAGCCCGGCTTTCCGCTCGTCGCGAGGCGATCGTTGCCGAGCGCCGTTCCCGCCGGGTTGCAGCATCGCGAAAGGTCGCCGAAGAGACGGCGTCCGAGACACCCTCTTCATCCGGATCTCCGGTCGAGTCGTCGTCGGGCGCTCTGGCCGCCCCCGATCGGGACGAGCGCTTTGAATATGGCGCCGAAGCGGAACCATCTGGCGATGCCAGCAGCGCTGAAGACGCCACACCTACAGACGCCGCACCTACAGATGCCGCACCTACAGACGCCGACGGGGAAGATAAGAAGGAAGAGGACGCCTGATGGGACAGAAGGTCAACCCCTACGGGTTCCGCCTCGGCATCACCACCGACTGGAAGTCGCGTTGGTTCGACGATCGGGATTACAAGAAGTCGGTCATCGAAGACTGGAAGATCCGCGACTACCTGATGTCCCAGCTCGAACGCGCTGCGGTCAGCCGGATCGAGGTGGAGCGCACCCGGGATCGCCTTCGTATCGATCTGCATACGTCCCGTCCGGGAATCGTGATCGGTCGCCGCGGGGCTGAAGCAGATCGCTTGCGCCAACATCTCACCAAGCTCACCGGCAATCCGAAGGTGCAGCTCAACATTCAGGAGATCAAGCAGCCCGAACTGGATGCGGCGCTCATTGCTCAGGGAATCGCTGATCAGCTCGCTGGCCGGGTGAGTTTCCGGCGGGCCATGAAGCGGGCATTGCAGACGGTACAGAAGGCGGGTGGTCACGGGATCCGTGTCCAGTGCTCCGGACGCCTTGGCGGAGCCGAGATGGCACGGCGCGAGTCCTATCGGGAGGGGCGAGTCCCTCTCCATACCCTACGGGCCGACATCGACTACGGCTTCCGCGAGGCGCGCACCACTTTCGGCCGAATCGGGGTCAAGGTGTGGATCTACAAGGGGGACATTCTCCCCTACAAGACCCAGGCAGAAGAGAAGATCAGCAGGGAAGCCGCTATGGCGGTGGGAGAGACATCAGGCCAGTCAGGCCCGCGCCGTATGGTTGTCGCCGGAGGAGGGCGCCGCCGCCCGGAGATGGGTGGTTTCGGCGAAGAGCAGGCCGACTCGGGGGCCGCCCCGGCTCCCGCACGAGGTGATGCGGGCGCTCCCCCAGTAGCCGATACGGCTGAGAAGGCTGAGGAGCAGGACGCCTCGGCAATACTTGAGCGGACAGCTGACCCCGAGCTCGAACGCCTTCTGGCCGAAGAGGAGGAGATCGAGCGCCGCACGCGCCAGTCGCATCACGAGGCGCCTCACTTCCGCAAGGAGACCGACTGAGATGCTGATGCCTCGTAAGGTCAAGCACCGCAAGCAGCATCGCGGCCGCATGACCGGCCAGTCGAAAGGCGGGAACAACATCAATTTCGGTGACTTCGCGATCCAGGCTTTGGAGCCCGGATGGATCACTGCACGGCAGATCGAAGCCGCTCGAATCGCCATGACCCGGCACATACGGCGAGGTGGGAAGGTCTGGATCCGGATTTTTCCAGATAAGCCGGTCTCCCAGAAGCCGGCGGAGACGAGGATGGGTTCCGGCAAGGGCAACCCCGAATTCTGGGTTGCCGTCGTCAAGCCGGGCCGCGTCATGTTCGAACTTTCCGGTGTCGACGAGGAGCTCGCACGAGCTGCAATGGAGCGTGCCATCCAGAAGCTCCCGATCAAGGCGAAATTCGTCTCCCGCGCCGGCTTGGCCGATCTTGCGGAGGTACTCGTTTGATGGCCAAGGCGATGGACCTGCGTGAACTGGACGATGTCGAGCTGGTGGGAAGGCTGGGGGAGAACAGGCGGGAGCTCTTCAACCTTCGTTTCCAGTCGGTGACCGGGAAGCTGGACAACTATTCGCGCCTGCGCGAGCTGCGCCGGGACATCGCCCGGATGGCGACCGTCCTGCGAGAGCGGGAGATTGCCCGCGCCGAAGGTCGTTATGACGACGCATTGCCGCAGGAGGCAGTGCATGCCACATCCGCAAAGAGCGAGGTAGCCGCCGTGGAGGAGAAGGACGATGAGTGAATCGGATACGGACGCTGCCACCACCCGTCCGAATCGGCGGAAGGTTCGTGAGGGCACCGTCGTCTCGGTGGCCATGGACAAGACAGCCGTTGTGGAGGTAGTGGACCACGTGAGGCATCGCAAGTACGGCAAGATCATCCGTCGTACGAAGAAGCTCTACGCACATGACGAGAGCAATCAGCTCGGCCGTGGGGACCGCGTTCGAGTGAGCGAGACCCGGCCGCTTTCCAAGCTCAAGCGCTGGCGGGTCGTGGAAGTCCTGGAGCGGGCAAAGTGATCCAGCAGGAATCGAGGCTCAAGGTCGCCGACAACTCGGGAGCCAAGGAAGTCCTCTGTATTCGTGTGCTGGGCGGCTCGGGTCGTCGCTATGCGTCGATCGGGGACGTTTTCGTCGCCACCGTCAAGGACGCGCTTCCCGGGAGCAACGTCAAGAAGGGCGACGTCGTGCGCTGTGTGGTAGTTCGCACCAAGAAGGAGAAGCGGCGGCCGGACGGCAGCTATATCCGTTTTGACGAGAACGCCGCGGTCTTGGTGAACGATCAGCAGCAACCTCGGGGGACCCGGATCTTCGGTCCGGTCGGTCGCGAGCTGCGTGAGAAGAAGTTCATGAGGATCGTCTCCCTTGCTCCGGAGGTGTTGTGACCATGTTCCGTGGACGGACCCACCGTGTTCGCGTGGCGACGGGAGCCACGCGGTGAAGATCCACAAGGGAGACCGCGTCCGGGTGCTCACCGGCAAGGACAGGGGCAAAGAAGGAGAAGTTACCCGGGTGGTCCCGTCGGCCGGCCGGATCTTCGTCGACGGCGTCAACATCGTCAAGCGCCACACCAAGGCGCGCAGTGCCACCATGCAGGGCGGGATCATCGACAAGCATCTCTCGGTGAACGCGTCCAACGTTGCCGTTGTCTGCCCTACTTGCGGTCCGACGCGGGTCGCGGCCCGTTTCGACTCCGACGGACTCAAGCAGAGGATTTGTCGCACCTGTGGAGGTGAGCTGTGACGCCTGGCACTGTGACGCCTGGCACTGTTGCGGTGGACTATCGTCCGCGCCTCAAGGTGCGCTTTGAGGATGAGATCCGACCTCGCCTGATGAACGATCTCGGCATCACTAACGTCATGCAGGCTCCCACCTTTTCCAAGATCGTCATCAATATGGGAGTCGGCAAGGCGGTTCAGACCCAATCGCTGCTAGAAGGTGCTGTTCGGGACCTTGAGGTGATCAGCGGCCAGAAGCCTGTCGTCACCAAGGCGAAGAAATCCATCGCCAGCTTCAAGTTGCGCGAGGGCAACCCGATCGGGTGCATGGTGACTCTTCGCGGCAACCGGATGTGGGAGTTCTTCGATCGACTCGTCTCTCTGGCGATTCCTCGGATACGGGACTTCCGCGGTCTGCCGTCGAAGTCGTTCGACGGGCGGGGCAACTACACCTTCGGGGTGACCGAGCAACTTATCTTTCCCGAGATTGACTACGACAAGATCGACTCGGTGCGCGGAATGGACATCACCATTGTGACAACTGCGGCCAATGACGCCGAGGGCAGGGCACTGCTTGCCGCTTTCGGCTTCCCGTTCAAGCGAGAACCGTGAGCGTTGCACGAGGAGATTTGAGGAGACTATGGCAAAGAAGGCACTGATCCAGAAGCAGCAGCGGACGCCGAAGTTCCGCGTGCGTGCCTATACGCGCTGTCAGAGGTGTGGGCGGCCGAAAGCTGTATATCGCAAGTTCGGGCTGTGCCGTGTCTGCCTACGGAACATGGTGCATGCTGGCGAGATTCCCGGCGTCACGAAGGCAAGCTGGTGAGGGGAGGGGTTCACCTGTGACCATGACAGATCCGGTGGCTGACATGCTTACCCGTATCCGTAATGCGAACACCGCCATGCACGACACGGTGCTCATGCCCGGTTCGAAGCTCAAAGTCGAGCTGGCGGCGATCCTGGAGCGGGAAGGCTATATCGCGGGCTTCGCCAGCCGTGACGTCGCGCCCAAGCCGGGAAGCCAGATCGAGATTCAGATGAAGTACTCGGTTCAGCGGGAACGGTCCATTTCGGGACTGCGGCGGATTTCCAAGCCCGGTCGTCGAGTCTATTCCAAGGCTGGGCAGCTTCCCCGAGTGTTGGGGGGGATGGGCATTGCCGTGGTCTCGACCCCCAAAGGTCTGATGACCGATACGGAGGCTCGACGCAACCACCTGGGGGGCGAGGTGCTCTGTTATGTGTGGTGAACGGGATGTAGCGCTGTATCACGAGACGACCCAACGGGACGGGAGAGAGGCCTAGTCATGTCCCGCATCGGTAAAGCCCCCATCCCCATTCGTCCGGGCGTGGAGATCGCGATCGACGGCTCGCACCTCACCGTCAAGGGTCCCCAAGGAACCTTGGAGAGGGAGATACCCGAACCGATCAGCATTCGTCAGGACGACGGCTCGCTGGTGGTCACCCGTCCGAACGACGAACGACGCAGCCGCGCACTGCACGGGCTCACCCGGGCCCTGGTCAACAACATGGTGACCGGAGTGTCCGACGGATTTACCAAGGAGCTCGAGATCGTCGGGGTCGGCTACCGGGCGATTGCCAAGGGGCCGTCTGCCATCGAGCTCGCTCTCGGCTTCAGCCATCCGGTGAACGTGGAAGCACCTCCGGGGGTCACCTTCGATGTGCCCCAGCCGACCCGTGTCCACGTAAAGGGCATCGACAAGGAATTAGTCGGTCAAGTCGCCGCCAATATCCGGAAGATTCGCAAGCCGGAGCCCTATAAGGGCAAGGGAATCAGGTACGCCAACGAGCGAATCCTGCGTAAGGCCGGAAAGGCGGCGAAGTGACCCTGAACGTCCACACTCGAGTTGTTCGATGAGCAACGCCACTAAACACAAGAGGGAGTTGCGTCTCCGGCGCCATGCTCGGGTCCGCAAGAAGGTGTCCGGCAATGCTGAGCGGCCGCGCCTTGTCGTATTTCGCTCGAACAGGCATATTTCCGCCCAAGTTGTCGACGACAAAGCTGGCCAGACCATTGCGGCCGCCTCCACCCAGGAGGCAGCCTTGCGTTCTGGCGCCACCGGCAATCGCGAAGCCGCCCAGGCAGTGGGCAAGCTGATTGCCGAGAGGGCCCGCGAAGCCGGGGTTTCCAAGGTGGTCTTCGATCGCGGTGGATTCCGCTATCACGGGCGGGTCGCTGCTGTTGCCGACGGTGCCCGCGAAGGAGGATTGGAGCTGTGAGCCCACTTTTGGACGGGAATTTCGAAGAGAGAACGATCAAGGTCAACCGGGTGGCCAAGGTCGTCCAGGGCGGCCGTCGCTTCTCCTTCACCGCCCTCATGGTGATCGGCGACGGCAACGGCCGGGTCGGGCTCGGGTACGGCAAAGCCAAGGAAGCCGGGTTGGCCGTCCAGAAGGGGATCGAAGAGGCGAAGAAGAACCTGTTCGAGGTACCCCTGACCGGAGCGACCATCCCGCATCCTGTGATCGGGGAGGCAGGGGCCGGTCGGGTCCTCCTCAAGCCGGCTGCTCCGGGCACCGGGGTGATCGCAGGAGGTGCGGTTCGCTCGATCCTGGAAATGGCCGGTATCCACGACATCCTGGCAAAGTCGCTGGGTTCGTCGAACGGCATCAACGTCGCTCACGCGACCATTGCCGGGCTCAAGGCACTGCGCCGACCCGATGAGATCGCCCGTTTACGGGGCAAGCCTGAGGACAAGGTCATTCCTCCCAAGCTGCTGGAAGCCTACCGGGCACGTCGTCGCGGTTCGGCTTCCGCGGACCCTGCTGATGGTGCGCACGTAGTCGCGGGAGGTGAACGCTGATGGGCAGGAGTTCGGTGCACGATGCTTCGCGCTTCCCGGACGAGTCGTGTTTCACGGTGCGCCAGGTAGCATCCTCCATCGGGTCCAAGCCACGACATCGAGGGACCTTGCGGGCCCTGGGACTCGGCCGAATCGGTCAGAGCAGGGTTCTCCCCGACCGCCCCGAGATCCGCGGAATGCTCCTTTCGGTCGCCCATCTGGTCGAGGTGATTCCGGTTGGGATTGAGGAGAGCTCCCGATGATCAAGCTTCATGATTTGCAGCCGCCCGCCGGGTCGAAGCGCCCCAAACGGCGCGTCGGGCGCGGTATCGCGGGCAAGGGTGGGAAGACCGCCGGTCGCGGCACCAAGGGGCAGGGCGCGCGCGACACGGTTCCTGTTGGGTTCGAGGGTGGTCAGTTGCCGCTCACCCAGCGGATTCCCAAGCTGCGCGGATTCACCAATCCGTTCCGTGTCGCCTACGTGCCGGTCAACCTCGGCTCCCTCCAGGAGTTGGCGGAGAGCGGAGTCACTACCATTACCGTGGAGGTGCTTCGCGATCGCCGCCTGGTGGGCAAGAACGAGCTGGTCAAGGTTCTGGGAAGGGGCTCGGTATCGGCGGCGGTGTCCGTCGAGGCGCATGCCTTTTCCGCGTCGGCACAGCGTGCCATCAGCGACGCTGGCGGTACGGCCACCGTGGTGCCCCTGCCCTTCGGGAACGGGAGACCACCGGCCCGCGGCAACGCGCTCACCAACCGGTAGAGCCCACGGACATGCTTTCGAGCCTGAAGAACGTCTTCAAGATTGCGGATCTCCGCTACAAGGTGCTGTTCACCTTGCTGATCATCGCACTGTACCTCTTCGGGACGAACATTCCCGGGCCGGGAGTCGACTACAAGGTCGTCCAGAACCTGCTGTCCAACGCCAAGTCCCAGGGCGGGATCCTGAGCTTCCTCAATCTCTTGACCGGCTCCGGCTTGTCCCGGATGGCTGTCTTCGGGCTGGGGATCATGCCGTACATCACCGCCACCATCATCATCCAGCTCCTCGGTGTCGTGATACCCAAGTTCGAGGAGTGGAGGGACCAGGGAGCGGTGGGCCAGAAGAAGCTCACCCAGGCGAGCCGTTACCTGACCATCGCTCTGGCGGTGATGCAATCGACCGGCTTGGCGTTCTTGTTCCATGGCGGCGGCGGCGGACTCTTCGGTACCGGAGCCAACGACAACTTCATCCCCGACTTCACCGCTCCCCGGGTGCTCTTCCTCGTGCTCTCCATGACCGCTGGCACCGCAATGGTGATGTGGTTGGCCGAGCTGATCACCCAGCGAGGAATCGGTCAGGGAATGTCCATCCTCATCTTCGCCTCGGTCCTCGCATCCATACCAGGGTACGGCTCGGCGGTGCTCGCGGAAGGTGGCAAGTTCAAGCTCGGTTTCATCATCGTGGTGGCGGCGGCGATTCTGGTGGCCATCGTGTATGTCGAGCAGGGACAGCGCCGCATTCCGGTCACTTTCGCCAAGCGGGTCCAGGGACGGCGGATGTACGGAGGTCAGAGCACCTACATCCCGATGAAGGTCAATCAAGCAGGGGTGGTCCCGATCATCTTCGCCTCATCGGTGCTCTACTTCCCCGCCCTCCTCTCGAACATTGTCCACTGGAAGCCCTTTCAGAACTTCGTCCAGCGAGACCTGTTGCAGCCGACCAACGGCGTCTACATCGCGCTCTACGCACTCTTCATCCTGCTCTTTGCCTTCTTCTACGTCTCGATCGTCTTCGATCCCCACCAGCAGGCAGACATCATTCGCAAACAGGGCGGCTACATTCCAGGAATCCGACCGGGACCTCCCACAGAGCGATATCTCGCCAAGGCGCTCAACCGGATCACCGTCTTCGGTGCGGTATTCCTGATGATCGTCGCCGTGCTCCCCTCGATAATCTTCTCTTTCTGGGGGATCCGCGGCTATCCATATGCGGGAACCACTTTGCTCATCGCGGTCGGTGTGCTCATGGAGACGTTGCGCCAGATCGACAGCCAGCTGGCTATGCGCAACTACGAGGGTTTCCTGAAGCAGTAGGGTCGAAGGGCGTCTGAATCGTGATCCCGGGCGCCAGGCTCGTGATTCTCGGCAAGCAGGGAGCGGGGAAGGGCACCCAGTGTGTCCGGGTTTCCCGACACTATGTCGTTCCTCATATATCGACAGGAGATATGTTTCGGGCGGAGGCGCGGACCGGATCCGAACTGGGCGCGAAGGTCCAGAGCTACCTGGAATCCGGCCAGCTCATTCCGGACGAGCTGGTGATGTCGGTGGTGGCCCAGCGCCTTAATCATCCCGACACACTCGGACGGGGCTTCGTCCTCGACGGGGTGCCACGTACGGTGCGGCAGGCCGATCGGTTGACCGAGATCATCGCCCCGTCCGTTCTCGATCTGGTGGTGAGCCTGGAGGTTCCGCTGGAAGCAGTGCTCCAGAGGTTGGCCACCCGGATGGTGTGCATCGACTGCCAGACCAACTACTCACCTCAATATGCCCCCAAGGTCGCCGGGGTGTGTGACGCTTGCGGGGGAGAGGTGGTGAGCCGGCGCGACGACAACGAAGAGGCGATCCGGACGCGCCTTGAACTCTATGAGGAGCAGACCAAGCCACTTCTTTCCTATTACGGCGATCGAGGCCTGCTCCTGACGATCGACGGAGCCGGTCCGGTCGACGAAGTTACCCTGTCGCTCATAACCCGGATCGACGAACGTCTGGCCAAGGCGCGTTCTCTGTGAAATCTCGCGCCTGATGCGTCGATCACCCGAGGAACTCGCCAAGATGCGCAAGGCGGGTCGGGTCGTCGCTGAGATGATCGAGGCGATCCGGGATGCCATTCAACCCGGTGTCACCACCGGCGACCTGGACCGTGTCGCTCGGCAGGTTCTCGAACGCCGGGGGGCTCGCTCCAACTTCCTCAACTACCCGGGAGCGGGAGGACCGTTCCCTGCAGTGATATGCACCTCGCCGAATTCGATGATCGTCCACGGGATCCCGGGTGGTTACCGCCTGGAGGAGGGGGACATCATTTCGGTCGATTGCGGTGCGATTGTCGAGGGATATCACGGGGACGCCGCTTTTACCGCTCCGGTAGGGAAGGTCAGCCCGCTTGCCTCAAGGCTTATGGAGGTCACCGAGCGGAGCCTGTGGGCGGGTATCGATCAGCTCCGGCCGGGGAACCACCTCTTCGAGGTGGGTCGGGCGGTCCAGGACGTGGCCGAGAAGGCCGGCTTCTCGGTGGTGCGGGAGTACGTGGGTCATGCCATCGGGACCGCCATGCACGAGGAACCTCAGGTCCCGAACTACTGGCCGGGGCATCGGGGGCCTAAACTGCAGGTGGGAAATGTTTTTGCCATCGAGCCGATGGTGAATGCCGGAGAGGCGGAAACCCGGACCTTGGATGATCTTTGGAGCGTGGTGACCGCCGACGGGAAGCTCTCGGCCCACTTCGAGCACTCCATCGCGGTCACCGAAAGTGGGCCGGAAGTGTTGACCTTGCCGTGATGGGGATATCCAGCCCCCCCCGGGGAGGTGGAGTGGCCCACTTTCCCCAGGTGGGCTAGTATTATGACTCGGCTCAGAGCCTATTGGTGCGTGAGCCGCGCCCGCATGGCGGAACCGTCTCCCAGGACGCGCCCGTCCCGGTCGGCACCGATCCAGGCTGTGCACCTGATTCGGAGCCTGCTGCCAAGGCTGATGACCCCATACGACCCGAGGAGGATTACTGCCCAAGCCCAGAGATGACGCCATCGTGATGGAAGGCACCGTCGTGGAGCCGCTTCCCAACGCGATGTTCAAAGTGGAGTTGGAGAACGGCCACAAGGTTCTTGCGCACAGTTCGGGCAAGATGCGCATGCACCGGATCCGCATTCTCCCGGGCGACCGGGTGCAGGTCGAGATCACTCCCTACGATCTCACACGGGGCAGGATCACTTACCGGTACAAGTAGAGGCACGGGCCCACCCGTTGCCAGAGAGAGTTCTATGAAGGTGAAACCAAGCGTCAAGAAGATTTGTGAGAAGTGCCGGATCATCCGGCGGGAGGGCCGCGTCCTGGTGATTTGTTCGAATCCGCGTCACAAGCAGAGGCAGGGCTAAGAGATGGCACGTATCGGAGGAGTAGATCTTCCCCGCGAGAAGCGGCTGGAAGTGGCACTCACCTACATTTTCGGGGTCGGTCTGACTACCTCGCAGCAGGTGTGCCAGGCCACCGGGGTCAGCCCGGATGCCCGGGTGCGCGATCTGACCGACGACGAGGTGGCGCGTCTGCGCACCTGGATCGACGCCAACCTCAAGGTGGAAGGCGACCTGCGCCGGGACATCGCCGGTGACATCAAGCGCAAGATGGAGATCGGCTGCTACCAGGGTATCCGGCACCGCCGCGGGCTCCCGGTGCGTGGGCAGCGTACCCACACCAACGCACGCACCCGGAAGGGACCGAAGAAGACCGTTGCAGGGAAGAAGAAGGTGAGGAAGTAATGCCACCGAGGCCAGGTCAGCGCCGCGGGCGCCGCCGGGAGAAGAAGAACGTTCCCTATGGGGTCGCTCATATCAAGAGTTCGTTCAACAATACGATCATCTCGATCACCGACCGGGAGGGGAACGTTCTCGCGTGGGCGTCGGCGGGGAACGTCGGGTTCAAGGGTTCACGCAAGTCCACTCCCTTCGCCGCCCAGATGGCTGCGGAGACCTGTGCCAAGCGGGCGATCGAGCACGGTGTCCGGCGGGTGGACGTGCTGGTGAAGGGACCCGGATCGGGGCGGGAGACCGCCATTCGGTCCCTGGTCGCCGCCGGCATCGAGGTCACCGGCATCAAGGACGTCACTCCCATTCCCCATAACGGCTGCCGGCCGAAGAAGCGCCGCCGGGTCTAGGGAGGAAGGTCATGGCACGATATACCGACGCAGTATGCCGGCTCTGCCGGCGAGAGAAGATCAAGCTGTACCTGAAGGGCGCCAAGTGCGATTCGCTGAAGTGCCCCGTCGAGAGGAAGCCCTATCCCCCCGGGGAACACGGTCGTGACCGTACCCGCCAGGGCTCGGAGTACCTAACCCAGCTCCGGGAGAAGCAGAAGGCCCGCCGTATCTACGGGTTGATGGAGAAGCGGTTCCAGAATCTCTACGAGGTGGCCAACCGGACTCCGGGTATCACCGGAGAGAACCTTCTCCAGATGCTGGAGATGCGGCTGGACAACGTGGTCTTCCGCACAGGCTGGGGCTCGTCGCGCTCACAGGCTCGCCAATGGGTCCGCCACGGCCATGTCCGGGTCAACGGCAGGCGGGTGACTATTCCCAGCTACCGGGTGGTGGTCGGGGATGCTGTCACTCTGGCCGACAAGGCTCGCGCCTTCATCGTGGTTCGGCACAACATGGACACCCTGGAGCGGAGGGTGCCGGCATGGCTCGAAATGATCGAGGGCGGCTATGAGGTGAAGATCCTCAACAAGCCGCTTCGTGAGCACGTGGACGCACCGGTTCGCGAGCACCTCATCGTCGAGCTTTACTCGAAGTAACCAGGCATTGAGTTCCTAGGAAAGGCAACCCGGATATGCTTATCATCCAACGCCCGACAGTCGAGCCGGTCGGTCAGGAGTCGGACTTCCGCCAGAGCTTCGCGATTTCCCCGCTGGAGCCGGGCTTTGGCCACACCTTGGGCAACTCGCTGCGCCGGACCTTGCTGTCCTCGATTCCCGGTGCTGCGGTGACCCAGGTGCGTTTCGACGATGCTCTGCACGAGTTCGACACGCTGGCAGGCACCAAGGAGGACATCAGCGACATCATCTTGAACCTGAAGGACATCGTCCTTCGGTGCCATAGCGATGAGCCAGTCACCATGCGGATGGACATGCGTGGTCCGGTCACCGTGACGGGCGGGGACTTCCAGCACTCCTCCGATGTCGAGATTCTCAACGCCGATTTGCTCATCGCCACCCTCAACGCGAAGGGGCGCCTCGCCATGGACGTTACTGTGGAACGGGGGCGTGGTTACGTCTCGGCCGATCTCAACAAGAGGTCGTCCACCATCGGGGTGATCCCGATCGACTCGATCTTTTCCCCGGTGCGCCGGGTCGCCTACTCGGTGGAGCAGACCCGCGTCGAGCAGTCGACCAACTACGACCGCCTGATCCTGGACATCGAAACGGACGGTTCGATCTCCCCGCGAGAAGCGCTGGCATCTGCCGGGGACACGCTTCGTTCTCTGGTGAGCCTCGTAGCCGACATGAGCGAGGCTCCGCTGGGGCTGGAGCTGGGCGACATCACCACGATGTCGGTGGGATCTCCCGACCTGGATCTTCCGATCGAGGACCTGGACCTCTCCGAACGTCCCCGCAACTGCCTCAAGCGAGCCCAGGTCAACACCATCGGGGAGCTTCTGGAGCGTACCGAGGCGGAACTGCTCAACATAACCAACTTCGGGCAGAAGTCCCTCGATGAAGTGCTTCAGAGACTGGACGAGCGCGGCCTGACCCTCAGAGGGCGTGCCGGAGGAGGTGTCTGAGATGCCTGGTGCACCCAAGAAGGGTCGGAGGTTCGGCGGGGATGCCGCGCATCAGCGGGCGATGATGGGCAACCTGGTTTCCTCGCTCATCGCCGCCGAGTTCGTGGTAACCACCGAGTCCAAGGCGAAGGCCCTCAGGCCGGTCGCCGAGAAGATCATCACCAAGGCCGTCAAGGCCAACCGTGCGGAGAAGAGTGAAGCGGTGGCTTTCCAGCGCCGGGTGGTCGCCTATATCCGCGACGTCGATATGACCCATCGTCTCTTCGCAGAGATCGCTCCGCGCTATTTGGATCGTCCCGGTGGCTACACCCGGATCCTCAAGCTGGGGCCGCGCCACGGTGACAACGCGCCTATGGCGCGTATCGAACTCGTCTAGCTCGACCGGCTTGGCGCGTCCCGACGCCGAAAAGCGCCGGCTGAAGATCACCGTCGCCTATCTGGGAACCGCTTTTCGCGGATTCGCAGCACAGCCCGGTGTCCAAACTGTCGGCGGGACGCTCGCCGAGGCGATCGCCAAGGTTGCCGGCCACGAGGTGCAGATCACATGTGCGGGACGCACCGATGCCGGTGTTCATGCACGCGGCCAGGTGGTGCATTGCGATGTATCTGCAGAGGTAGATCCCGACGCGCTTCGGAGGTCGGTGAACAGGATGCTCGGACCGGATATCGTCGCCCGTTCGATCGAAGAGGCGGCCCCCGGTTTCGACGCCCGCCGCTCGGCGATCGGGCGTAGGTATGCCTACACGATCCTGAACACTCAGGAGCCATCCCCTTTTCTCGCGGCCATCGCGTGGCATATCGAGCATCCCCTCGACATCCACGCCCTGGAGCTGGCCGCCGACCCGGTGATCGGCGAGCATGACTTTTCCGCATTCTGCCGCCGCCCGCCGGACAGGGAGGAAGGCGAGCCTCTGACCCGGCGGGTTTTCGATGCTCGCTGGAGGGCACTCCCGGGGGACCTGGTGCGCTTCGAGATCGCAGCGGGGGCCTTCTGCCACCAGATGGTCAGGTCCTTGGTGGGCACCATGGTCGAGATGGGGAGGGGCCGTCGCAAGGCTGGCGAGATGGCGGCGATACTCCGATCGCGGAACCGGGCTCATGCCGCATCCCCGGCTCCTCCTCACGGACTGTGCCTTGAAGAGGTGGCGTACCCGCAGGGGATGTGAGGGGACCGCTAGTTCTTCTTCGGCTCCTCGAACCGGTACCCGACTCCGCGAATGGTGGTGATGTGGTGGGGACGTGACGGGTCCTCTTCAATACGTGCTCGCAAGCGCTTGATATGGACATCAAGTGTCTTGGTATCGCCTACGTAGTCGGTTCCCCAGACTGAATCGATCAGAGAGTCACGGGTCATCACCCTGCCCGCGTTGAGGATGAGGATTTCCAGCAGCTCGAACTCCTTGAGCGGGAGGCGGACTTCCTGATCGCGCACGGTGACTTCGTGGCGGCCGAAGTCGAGGGTGACGTCTCCCACCGAGACGGACTCCACCGGTCGGTCGTCCGGGAGCCCCCCCGCCATCCTGGAAGTTCCATCGCCCACCGAGACACGGCGCAGGACTGCCCTCATCCGCGCGACCACCTCAGCCATTCGGTAGGGCTTGGTGACGTAGTCGTCCGCGCCCACCTCGAGACCGACGACGGTATCGGTTTCGGTTCCCTTGGCGGTAACCATGATTATCGGCACCGCCGAGGTCGCCCGGATCGTCCTGCACACGTCGATCCCCGAAACTTTCGGGAGCATCAGGTCGAGGAGAATGAGGTCGGGATCGGTGCTACGAAACTTGGACAGAGCCTCCTCGCCGTCGTGGGCGATCTCGACGGAGAATCCCTCCCGTTCCAAGCCGACCGCCAGCGCAGCGACAAAAGACTCCTCGTCGTCGACGACGAGGACGGTGTGCCGGGGATCACCCATCGATTCGGGGGAGGCGCTCCATCACCCGTGCCAGTAGGTGCCCGCGCCGACACTCTCGCCGGTGGGGGAATGCCGGGTGGAGGCGGACTGGCGGGGAAGGGTGACTGTAAAAGTGGACCCCTCTCCCTCGCGAGATTGTACGGCCACCTCGCCTTCGTGCCGGTTGACGATGTGGCGGACGATCGAAAGCCCGAGACCGGTTCCCTTGTTGTGGCGGCTCCGGGTCTGGTCGACACGGTAGAAGCGCTCGAAGATCCGGTCGAGGTCGCGGCCGGGTATCCCGATTCCCTCGTCCCTAATGGATACCTCAACCGTGTCTGGACTGGTGGACCACCGGACCCACACACGACTTCCCGGGTCCGAGTAGTGGATGGCGTTCTCGATGAGATTTCCGAAAGCCGAGAGCAGCTCGCGCCGGTCGCCGAGCACGATCGCCTCCGCTGGCGGCTCGTTGTGCTCGATGGCGATACCTCTCTGCTCCGCAGCCGACACTGCACCGTCGATCGCCTCCTCCACCACCTCGCCGAGATGTACCGGTTCGGCAGGCGGATTCTCCTCCGCCTCGATTCTGGAAAGGTTGATGAGGTCGTCGATGATCCGGGAGACCCTCAGCGCTTCGTGGTTGATGCGATTGGCGAGCCGCCGGGCGATGGTCAGCTCCTCCTCCGCTTCGAGGGTCTCGGCGAGGAGGGCCATCGCTCCCACCGGGGTCTTGAGCTCGTGGCTCACGTTGGCGACGAAGTCCCGCCGGACCGATTCCAGGCGAGTCCTCTCGGAGATGTCCTCGACAATGGCAGCGACACCCAGGGGCTTCTTATGGTTCTCGACCACCTCGGTCCGCACGGCCAGGGTCTGGCGTGGTGGGCCGTACAACTCGATGGTCCGTGAGGAAGAAGTGCCTGACAGTCCGGCGTCGAGCATCTCCTCGACCGCCTGAGCTGCCAGCAGCTCGGCACCCCGACTCCTCATCAGCCCGGCTGCCCGGGCATTGGTGTAGACGGTCTCACCTTGCTCGTCGCAGATCACGATTCCCTGGGGCATGGCGTCCATGGCACCGCGGAGGCGCGAGACCTCGTCGGCGGAATCGGTGACCGAGCCGGTGGCATTGGTGGCGGCGTGCTCCAGGCGTGCCAGCGCTGTTTCCATTCGGTTGGGCGCCGATGCGTAGAGATCCTCGCTGGAGAGGCGGGCGGCGAGATCGTTCAATCGCCTCTTGACGTTGCGCTGGCTAACCACCATCCCCGACACCATGACGATCCCGGTGAGCGCGATGGCGCCGACGACCAGAATGACGATGGTCAAGGTGGTGAGAGCGGCGTGGATCGCCAAGGGATGCAAGGTGACCAGGGAGGTGGAGGCAGGGTGGCGTGGCGGGTGGAGGTTTATGGAGACGGAACCCTGGCTGGGCATACATCAACGATAGGGGATGGGCGGGGCCGGGCTCGTCTCTTACGGTAAAGTGAGTTTGCCGGTTGCGGGAATTCTCGTGACGGCGGGGATGACGCTCCCCGCGAGCGCCCGTGCGGGCTGATGGCGTCTGCCGTAGACATCGACATCTCGGAGCAGACGTGCCAGGCCACCACAGCGATCCTTACGACCGGACCCATCGGTGGGAGCACCACGATTTCGTGCTGCCGGTCGACCCAGACCTAGCTCCGGACGACCCGGGCGAACCTTCATCGGTCCACCACCCGATCCCTCACGTACCCCGGGCCAGCCAGTACCGGGTACTGATCGCAATCGCAGCGGGGGGGTTTCTTGGCACTCTGGCCCGGTACCTCCTGGAACTGCTGTGGGTTTCGGCGCCCGGACACTTTCCCTGGCCCACCTTCGTGGTGAACACGAGCGGCTCCCTCCTGCTGGGGGTCCTCCTCACGCAAATTGTGGAAAAAGGCGGATCGCCCCGGTACCTGCGTCCTTTCGCCTGTGTTGGTCTCCTCGGCTCGTGGACGACCATGTCGACCTTCGCACTGGAGGCCGACACGTTGATTCGGGACGGTTACCTCGGCGTTGCCGTCCTCTACGCAGTCGCGACGCTGCTCGCGGGTCTCGCCACGGCGTGGGTGGGGATCACCGTGACCCGCGCGGTCGTCGTTCCCGAGAAGAGGAACGCGACATGATCCTCGCACTAGCCGTTGGGCTCGCCGGTTCTGTGGGAGCGGTGGCCCGGTACCTGGTGGACGGAGCTGTTCAGGACCGCACGTCCGGGTGGTTTCCCTTCGGGACCTTCGTAGTAAACGTCACCGGTTCACTGATCATCGGTCTGGTTGCCGGCCTGGTCACCAACCACGTCGGGGGGAGCGCAGCCAAGGCAATAGCAGGGGCCGGGTTCTGCGGGGGATTGACCACCTGGAGCACGGTGAGCTGGGAGACGGCGCGCCTCGCCGAGGAGGGTTCGACCGGGGTCGCGGCGATCTTCACCGTGACGAACCTTGCCGCATGCCTTCTTGTAGCCGGGGTTGCATTCCTCATCGGCTGACTCTGGCCACCCTCCCCACTGGCTCCCGAATCTCCTGGCTTGCCTCCAGAGGCTCGGTCAACCACCCGGACGGGTTGCGCCCGCATAGTGCTCATCGCCCCACATCGCCCCCGGCACATCCGAAAAGGCGTCGAAGCGAACAAATGCCCCGGAATGGGGAGCATCGACCATGACCGGGCTTCCCTGGGCGTCGCCTCCCGCGTCGATTCCGACGTGCTGGATCGAACCGGAGCTGTCGGCGAAGAAGACGAGGTCACCGGGGGCAGGTGGAGCTCCGATGGGCAGGCGCGGAAGCTGGAAGTACTCGTCCGCGGCACCCCAGCGGGGAAATGAGGCCGGCGTTCCCTGGTAGGCAGCCCATACCAGCCCGGAGCAGTCGAATCCTCCCGGCGCGCTGCCGCCCCACACGTAAGGGTCCCCGATGCGCGATTCGGCATAGGCGATCGCATGGGCAGCGGAGGCAGATACCACTCCGGCGCCGAGGTTGGAGGTAGGAGCGATTCCGCCGGCGCCACCTGGTGCCGTTCCCCCCGACGAAAAAGCTGCTGCGGCGGTGTTGCCGCCAACCGCGGCGGTGAGGACGATCCCGAGCAGGAGAAGTCCACCGATGGCGAGACCGACGAGCGCTGCGACGAATTTCACGTTGACATGATAGCACATGAAATGCTATGAAACTAGGAGATACCATAAGAAAATCATCCAGGAAAAAGGAGACCCCCGTGTTCATGCCCGATCCATTTCATCTGGCCGGTGTGCATCTGGCCGGCGCTCGCATGCTGGCGGCGGCTGGCACGAGCGGTCCGGTGCACCTCACCGTGGATCCCAACCAGCTTCCCGGAGCGAGCCAACTCCAGAACCTTGCCGACGGCATCGGGGGGTGGGCATTGATCCTGTCCCTGGTGGGCCTGGTCATCGGTGCCGCAGCGTGGGCGCTGGGATCCCACACCCAGAACTACCAGCAGACCTTTGTCGGGAGGAAGGCGGTTCTCATCTCCGGGTTAGCGGCCCTCCTGATCGGAGCGGCGCAACCGGTGATCAACTTCTTTTTCAACATGGGACAGGCGATCAAGTCGTGAGCACTCGGTGGTCTCGGGGGATCGGGAGGCGCGTTCGGGTGGCATGGTGAACATTCCGGTGGTGAGCCCGGTGGTCAATGGGATCGCCGGCGGTGTGGTCAGTGCAGGAGTGGGGAGTGTGATGGACTCGCTCACCCAATGGGTGGCCGGCGGCGCAGCTTCACTGCTCGGGTGGCTGGGCAAGGAGATGACCCAGACCACGACGATCGATCTCTCCCGACCCTGGTTTGCTTCCCATTACGCGGCCGTTGCCGGCCTGGCGGTTTTCGTGGCGGCTCCGGTCGCGTTCGTCGCGGTGATCCAGTCGATCGCCCGCCAGGACAGCACAGTCGTGATACGATGTGTATTGGTCAACTTGCCACTTGCTCTGGTGGCGGCCGGTGTTGCCGTCGAGGGGGTGCAATTCGCGGTGACACTGGTCGACCAGATGTGCAAGGCGCTCACCGGAGCCGACAACGGTAGTATGGCCCGCCTGCTCTCGGGCCTGGCCAAGTTCTTCGTGGTGGGCGACGCCAGCGGGTCTGCGGGACTCGTCGGTTTCCTGCTAGGCAGTGTCGCAGCGTTCGGCGCGCTTTCCCTATGGATCGAGCTGGCTTTGCGCACTGCAGCGGTATATGTAGCCACCCTCTTTATTCCGCTCTTCCTGGTGGGGACGGTCATGCCGGCGACCATTCCGTGGTGCCGGCGGTTGATTGAAGTCCTTGCAGCATTGATCTTCTCGAAGCTGGTCATCGTTGCGGCACTCTCTCTCGGAGCATCAGCGATCGGCCAGGGAAGCGGGATGGGCGCAGCGGTGGAGGGTTGCTCCCTGTTGCTGGTGGCGACGTTCGCTCCGTACGCCCTGCTCAAGCTGATCCCGGTCGTCGAGGCCGGAGCGGTGCACCATCTCGAAGGTCTTTCCCGCCGGGGTATGTCGTCGGTGGCAGCACCGGCAAGGATAGCGAGTACGACGGTGAGCGGGATCAATGCGGCGATGGCCATCCCGCGGGCCTTCGAGGGGCTCCGGGCGGAAGCCTCCGGGGGAGCGATGGTGAAGGCGGCCTCTGGCGGTGGCGGTGCCTCGATTTCGTGGAACCAGGGCGGGGGTGGTGATCCGCAGACCGAGATGTGGCTCTCGTCGGGCGGATGGCGCAACGCAGCGGCGCCTCCGCCCGACGTCAACCATGGGCACGGCACCGATGGCTGACCCGGTTGAATCGGCAGGGCAGCGGTACCGGTTTGGCCCCTTGGAGCGGAGCGGGGTGATCGCCGGCTGGCGGGGCGGGCAGGTCGCCTGCGTCGGAACTTCGCTTGTCTGCGCAGTGGTGATCCTCCGCACCGATGCACACCTGACCGGCTTGGTGATGGCGTGTGCGGCCGTGGCCACGGGAGGGTTCTGCGCGGCGTGGCCCGTCGGTGGCATGACCGTAGAGCAATGGATTCCGATCGTTATCCGATGGATGACCGGAGGGAAGCGCCTGAGAACGTCGCTGGCCCCGGCGGAGGGCCGTTTCGGCGGCCAGATCCGAGTGGTCGGAAATCGATGGTCCATGCCGGGAGTGTTGGAGGGTTGCACGGTACTGCCAGCAGCAGCGCCGGGCGGCGGCACGGTCGGGGTGGTCTGCGACGAGCGCCAGGGCTTCTATTCCGCCGCGCTGGTCGTATCGAGCCCTGGTTTCGGGCTCTTGGAGCCGGTGGACCGGGACCAGCGGGTCGCTTCCTGGTCTGCGTTGCTGGCCGGGCTGGCCCGCGAACGGTGCCCGGTCGATCGCTTGCAATGGGTCACACGATCGCTGCCCGACGGCGGCCAGGCGGTGCAGGCCCACTTCGCGTCGGCGCGCTGCGGGGCGGTGCCGCCGGTGGCGATGAGTTCCTACAGCGACCTCCTGGCGTCCGAGGCGCTCGACACCATGCGGCACGAATGCTTCCTTGTTGTCCGGGTGAATGCCCGCCGGCTTCCCGGCCTGGCTGCCCGGGGGATGGCGCCGCGCGACCGATCCGGGGATCGCAGCCATGCGGGCCGTTGGTGGCAAAGCAGCCGTGCCGGCCGATCGGCGGATCACCGCCGCACCGGTGCCCACCAGCTCGCGTGCGGGGTTGTAGTGCGGGAGATCGCCTCTCTGGCCGCCCAGGTCCGGTCCGCGGGGGTGACCGTCGAGGGCTTCCTGGACCCGGACTCTGTTGCCCACGTGATCGGTGAGGCCCACCGCGCTGGCCCATGTGATCGAGGAGTCCAATTTCCGCACGGCGGCCCCTGGCCGATGGGGGCACGCGCCGAATGGTCCTATTACCTCACCGACGGGGTGGCCCATGCGGTCTACTGGATCGCCGAGTGGCCGCGAGTCGATGTATGCGCAGATTTCCTGGCACCCCTGCTCGTGCAGGGCGATCAGAGAGTGACCGTATCGGTGGTGATGGAGCCACTCGATCCCCTTCGGGCAACCCGCAAGGTGGAGAACGCCCGGGTTTCCCGGGCGGCTGATGAGGAGTTGCGTCGAAGAGGGGGATTCGCATCCACCGCCCGGAGGCGCCGTGAGGGCGAGGCGCTGTCGCTCCGGGAGACCGAGCTCGCTGACGGTCATGCGCCCTACCGATTTTCGGGCTACGTGGGGGTGACCGTCTCCGCGATCGAAGATCTGGAGGCGGCGTGCGCGGGGGTCGAGCAAGCCGCGTCGAAATGCTTCCTCTCGCTTCGCCGCCTCTACGGCGACCAGGAGCGTGCCTTCACCTGGCTGCTCCCCCTGGCGCGGGGGTTGTCGTGACGCGCACCCGTCTCCTGGCGCGGGGGTTGTCGTGACGGCTCTGATGAAGGCGGGACTGCCCGCCCATGAAGTCACCACCGCTCATCTTGGCGCCGCCTACCCCTTCATGGTCTGTCCCGGTTTCGGCGGCGAGGGGATCTACATCGGTAGGGACCTCCTGGGCGGCGCGTTCACCTTCGACCCGTTCATTCTGTACACCCGGGGTGTACTCACCAACGCCAACATGGTGGTCATCGGTCAGATCGGGCGGGGGAAGAGCTCCTTCGTCAAGTCGTTCCTCTGGCGCAACGCGGTGTTCGGCCGGCAGGCCTGGGTTGTCGATCCCAAGGGCGAGTACGGTCCGCTGGCCCATGCCTGGGGAGTCGAGCCGCTGATCCTCCGGCCGGGAGGCTCTGTGCGCCTCAACCCCTTGGATGGCACCGGGATGGAGGATTCGGAACGCAGGCAGGTCGAGTTGCTTTCGGCGCTCGGGGCAGCCTGCCTCCGGCGCGATCTCCTCCCGACCGAGCACGCCGCCGCCCAGCTCGCTCTCCGGGCGGCTGCGGCTTCGAGCATGAACCGCCCCACCATCCCCGGCGTGGTGGCCGCACTCCTCGCCCCGTCGGTCGAGGCGGCCCGGTCCATCCATACCGACGTGGACACTCTCACGGTGATGGGTCGCGATCTCGGGCTCGAGATGCGCCGGCTGGTGGAAGGCGACCTGCGGGGGATGTTCGACGGGGAGACTTCGCCCGGCATCGACCTTCTCTCTCCCCTGGTGGTTCTCGACCTGTCGGCTGTCTACTCCTCTCCGGCACTGGGTGTACTGATGACATGCGCGACGGCGTGGCTCACCGCAGTGCTCTCGTCCTGTCCGAGCAGATCGGATTCTGAATCTGTCGCCGGCCCCGTGGCACCTCAACGCCTGGTGGTGGTCGACGAGGCGTGGGCGATCCTCTCCAACTTGGGCGTGGCGCGGTGGCTGCAGGCATCGTGGAAGCTCTCCCGCAGCTTCGGTGTTGCCAACATGGCCGTTCTGCACCGCCTGTCGGACCTGCGCTCTGCCGGAGCCGCCGGCTCCGAGCAGGTGAGTCTGGCACAGGGACTCCTCTCGGATTCCGAGACGCGCATCGTCTATGCGCAGTCCCCCGGCGAGGTGGAAGCTTGCCGGGAGCTGATCGGAGTGACTGCAACGGAGGCAGGGCTGCTGCCGCGGCTACGGCGCGGGGTTGCCCTGTGGAAGATCGGGGGGAGATCTTTTATAGTCGAGCACCGCCTCGGGCGGGCCGAGGAACAGATCGTCGACACCGACGCGCGGATGCGGGCGGTCGCGACGTCTCCGGCGGCTCATCCCGTGCCGGACGGGCGGTCGGAATGAGGCCGGATGCTGGCCGGGGAACCCGACTTGGCCCGGCTCCCCGAGCCTCCGGGGCGCGCTTCGGCGATTCGACGGTTGGCTCGATCGTCACCGGGCTCGCACGGTCGCTCGCAGGCGATCTCGACAGGGCGCATAACGACGCCCGATGGGCTTTGGCTGGCGAGCTGCGCCACCTGCGGGTAACGGGCCCTGGTGGTGGTCGCCTGCTCCTAGGGCGGAGCGCGCGGTCGCAGCGCGGGTCGATCATTTCCGGGTCAACCCGATCCCACCGGCCCCTGCTCGCCACCGAGAAGCGCCATTCGGTGATGGTGGTCGGTCCCACCCAGACCTACAAGACAAGCGGGTTCGCCATTCCGGCCATCCTGGAATGGGAGGGACCGGTGCTGGCGGCAAGCGTCAAGGGCGATCTCCTGTCGGAGACGTACGCCTGGCGCAGTTGCCTTGGGGAGTGCTGGGTATTCGATCCCGCTTCGTCCACCTCCTGGGGCAGTGACGGCTGGTGCCCACTCTCGGCGTGTCTCGACTGGGTGGGAGCCCGCCGGGTTGCATCGTCGCTCTCCCGTCTCGCCAATCGGGGCGGGCTGGAAGACGGGGAGTTCTGGTACGCAGCATCTGCCAAGCTTCTTGCCCCCCTCCTCTTCGCTGCTGCCACCGCCGGCCTAACCATGGCCGACGTCGTGCGCTGGGTGGACACCCAGGAGAGCGACGAAGTGCTATCCGTCCTCCAGCGATCCGGGTGCAAGCAGGCCCTTCATGCCTGGTGGGCGTCCTCCAACCGTGAGACACGGCAGAAGAGCTCCATCTATACCACTGCCGAGACGGTCTTGGAGCCGTTCGGCGATCCCGAGGTGGGCGATATACGGATCGGTTGGGGAATCGACGTCGACCGGTTTCTCGACGGCGCCAGCCACACCGTGTATTTATCGTCCCCTTCGAACGAACAGGCCCGGCTCCAGCCTTTGTTCTGTGCGCTCGTCGAACAGGTGGTCAATGCAGTCTACGACCGGTCGTCCAGCGAAGGGGGGCCCTTGTCACCGCCGCTCCTAGTGGTTCTCGACGAGGCTGCCAACATCGCCCCTCTCGCCACCCTGGACGGGCTCGCTTCGACCGCAGCCAGCCACGGCATCCAGCTTGTTACCGTATGGCAGGACTTCTCCCAGCTCCGCTCCCGTTACGGGGAGCGTGCGGACACCATCGTCAACAACCATCGTGCAAAGATGTTCCTGTCCGGGATCTCCGATGTTGAGACGCTCGACTACGCCAGTCGCCTGGGAGGCGAAGCACGATTCCGGAGTTCGTCCACTACCCGTGGTAGCCGAGGCGAGCGGTCCACCACCTGGCAACCGGAGAGCCGGTCCCTGATGCCGGGGGCGTCGGTGCGCCGTATCGCTCCGGGGACCGGGGTCCTCTTCTACGGTCACCTTCCTCCGGCTTGCCTCACTCTCCGCCCGTGGTTCGCCGACCCGGAGCTCGCCAGGCGGGCGAATGGGCAACCGGCTCAGCCAATCACGCCCCGGGCGCGCAACTCGATCACATAGTCGGGATCGAGACCCAGCTCGCCTGCCAGGACGGCGTCGGTGTCGGCTCCGGGCGGCCTGCCTGTATGGCGGATGGACCCCGGGGTATTGCTCATTCGGGCGATGAGCCCGGGCATGATGAGGGGGCCAAGGACGGGATCGTCCACCGTCGTAAACACCTGCCTAGCGACTGCGTGCGGATCGACCATCAATTCGGCCACCGAGTACACCGGCCCCACCGCAGCCTCGGCTTCGGCAAAGGCGGCGATCACTTCATCGCGATCCCGGGAGGCGATCCATCCGGAGACGAGTGCATCGAGCATATCGGCATGCTCGACTCTTCCCCGGCCGGTGGCGAACCATTCCTCGTCGACGACTTCGGGATGGCCGACGGTTCTCATCACCCGCTTGGCGATGGGAGTCGTCGACGTGGACATCGCCACCCACTTGCCGTCCCGGGCTCGGTAGAGATTGCGGGGAGCGTTCAATTCCGAGCGGTTACCGATACGATCGGGCAACCGGCCGAGCTGGTCGAATTCGGTGGGCTGCGGGCTCATCACCGAGACGAGAGGTTCCAGGATGGCGAGGTCGATGACTTGTCCCGTCCCTCCCCGTGCATCCCGATGGTACAGCGCCATCATCACTGCGAGGGCCCCGGAGACGCCCGCAAGGGTGTCGGCGAGCCCGAGGGGAGGGAGGGTCGGGGGGCCATCCGGCTGGCCGGTCGCCGCGGCAAAACCGGACATCGCCTCGATCAGGGTTCCAAAAGCCGGACGGGTGGCGTAGGGGCCCGTCTGTCCGAACCCGCTGATCCGCAAGAGCACCAATCCCCGGTTGTCCGAAGACAACCCTTCATAGTCCAATCCCCACGATTCCATCGTGCCGGGACGGAAGTTCTCGATGACCACGTCGGCGGTCGCCGCCAGTCTCCGGAAAAGATGGGATCCCTCCTCCGTGCCCAGATCGAGACCGACTGTTCTCTTGTTGCGGGCGACCACCTTCCACCAGAGCGCCTGCCCGTCCTTGGCCTGCCCCAGCTCGCGAAGACCGTCCAGCTTCGAGGGATGCTCGAACTTGAGGACATCGGCTCCGTAGTCGCCGAGGATCTGACCTGCCACCGGGCCGGCCAGCACCTGGGAGACGTCGAGGACCCGCAGTCCGGTGAGCGGAGGACGGCCAGGCAACCCGGGTCCGGCGGGCGGTCCGGTCACCGGTAGCCGGGCATGACCGAGTGAGCGAACTCAGTCACCCGATCGGCGCCCTCGGAAGGCCATCCGCATACCAGATACGAGACTCCCGCATCACGATATGCTTCGATGGTTCGGCGGACGGTGTCCCATCCTTCCGACAGCGAGATCGACGCCGCGCGACCGATGGAGGACGGCTCCCGTCCTGCTCGGCGCGCGAGGTGGTCGAGGTCCCGGGACAGGGTTGCGTATTCCTCCGCCCCCGCGAAGTGGTGCCACATGTCCGCGTAGCGAGCAACTAGCGGGAGCGTTCGCTTCCTTCCGCCGCCTCCGATCCAGACGGGGGGGTGTGGTCGCTGCACGGGGAGCGGCCGGATCTGAGCCCCAGCAAGGGTGGTGGTCCGTCCCCGGTAGGTGATCGGCTCTCCGGTCATCAGCAGCCGGACGATCTCCAGGGTGTCCTCGAGAAGGTCGAACCGCTCGATGGTGGAGGGAAAGCCGATGCCGAGCGAGCGGTGCTCCGGTTCGAACCACGCTGCACCCAGCGCCAAGTCGAGTCGGCCATGGGAGACGTGGTCGACGGTGACCGCCTGAGCGGTCAGGACCGATGGGTGGCGATAGGTCACTCCGGTGACCAGGAGGCCGATCCGTATGGTCGAAGTCGCCGCTGCCAGCCCAGCCAGAGTGGTCATCCCCTCGAAGCAATTGCCTGGACCATCCCCGTAAAGCGGTTGGAAGTGGTCGAACCCCCAGGCGCCTTCGAAGCCGAGCTGCTCTCCGAGCAGTGCTCGGCCGAGCAACTCTTCCCACTCCAGACGCTGCTGGGCGATGTCGATGCCGAACCTCACCGTTGGCGAGGCTAGCTTTTCTAGCGTTTCCGGGCCACGTGTTCTCCGGAGGGACGGCCCGCGAGGCTAGCTCGTGCCGCGTTTTCGGGCCACGTGTTCTCCGGAGGGACGGCCCGCGAGGCTAGCTCGTGCCGCGTTTCCGGGCCACGTGTTCTCCGGAGGGACGGCCCGCGAGGCTAGCTCGTGCCGCGTTTTCGGGCCACGTGTTCTCCGGAGGGACCGGCTGGTTCTACCTGTTCCCGGGGCGCCGGTCCGGTGGTGGATCAGTGGTGAAGAGTGAGGGAGACGAAGACGGCGATGAGGCCGGCGATGGCCAGGATCGCCAACGTCAGGACCGCTCTCGACCCGAAGTCCCACGGCTGCCATTCCGCGGGGTGGTGGGCACCGTAGTGGTCCTCTTCGTCGGGACCGTGAAGGGGATTCTCGCTCGTGACTGCCTCTGTCGACATTCCTTGGCTCCTGCAGATCGTTAGGCGGGTAGCCTAGCCGGTCCGTTCCCTTCGGGAACCAGAGGGCGCCGAAGAGCCAGGTTCCAAGGAATCCAGCTCTCTCGGTGGGCACCCGGCCGCGCCGCCGGTTACCCTGGCCCACATGACCGACTCCCCCTGGATGGGCGACGCATGTTCCCTTGTGGACGCCTACCGCTCCAAGGACATCTCCCCCCGGGAGGCGCTTCGAGCCACCCTCGACGCCATCGATGCCTCCACCTTGAACGCGTTCTGCTATCTCGAGGCCGAAGCGGCCCTCGATCGTGCCGACTCGGCCGACGTCTCCCTTCCATTCGGTGGGGTCCCCATCGCGGTAAAAGAACTGGATCCGGTTGACGGATGGCCGGGCAGCCACGCATCGATCCCACTGGCCGATCGTCTCTACGATCACGATTCCACCATGGTCACTCGGCTCAGGGAGGCGGGAGCCAACCTTTTTGGTCAGACCACCGCGAGCGAGTTCGGGGGCATCAACTGCACCCATACCAAGCTGCACGGAACGACCCGCAACCCGTGGAACCAGGAGCGGACCCCGGGAGGTTCGTCGGGAGGGTCGGCTGCAGCGGTTGCCGGCGGGCTGTGCACCCTTGCAACCGGGGGCGATGGCGGTGGGTCGATACGTATTCCTGCCGGATTCACCGGTCTTTTCGGTCTTAAGACGACTTTCGGCCGGATTTCCCTTGGGCCCCGCGTACAGCCGGAACCCCTGACGGTCACCCTGGGATGCGTGAGCCGGTCGGTGCGCGACAGCGCCCGCTGGCTGGACGTGTGCAGCGGCGTCGATCCACGGGACCCGTTCTCCCTGCCCAAGGTGGACGGGTGGGAACGCAATCTCGACTCGTACGACCTCTCCGGGAAAAGAGTGGCGATCGCGCCGACGCTCGGCTGTGCCACCGTCCTTCCCGCAGTCTGCGACCTGGTCACCGAGCAAGGGACCTTGCTCGCCAAGGACGCCGGCCTGGATGTGGTCGACGTGGACGTGAAGCTGCCCGAGGGCTCGATGGAATGGGCAGTGGCCAACTCGGCCGGGCTTCTGAACGTCCTCGGGGACCTGTACCCCGAGTGCGAGGGGGACCTCACCCTCGAAATCGGCTTCGCACTCAAGGTGGCGCTCCAGATGTACGACCTGAAGATGGCGGCTCGGGTGGATGCGTATCGTATGTCGGTGTACGAGGCTTTTGCCGAGATATTCGATCAGGTGGACTTCATCGTCGCCTCGACCAATCCGGATGTCGCTTTCAACGCCTCCGGTCCCCTGCCCACCGTCGTGGGGGAGGTGACCTGCGGTATGGGCAACAATGGCGCACTCACGATTCCCTGCAACATCTCGGGGAACCCGGGGGTGAGCATTCCTGTCGGGACGGTCGACGGCCTGCCGGTGGGCATGCAGGTGATCGGGCGGCGTCACGAGGAGGCGCTCCTGCTCGATCTGGCCCGGATCGTCGAGCGGCAACGCCCGTGGCCGCTGACCGCACCGGGTGCGCCGCTCTAGAAGGGGTACCTCCCCGCACCGGGTGCGCCGCTCTAGCAGTGAAACGGTCCCCGGATAGCAGGGGGCGCCACAACGGTTCCCCAACTGCCTCCCAACGCGACCCGGCATGTCCCCACCCAGTGCACAACTATTCTCCGGTGATCTTGCGTTGGGACCTGGTTGTTCAATCCTTCCGTCCTTGGTGACGTAGTAGCTGGTAGCCATCCACGACGGATGGAGGTAGCCATGGAAGGAGAAATTGAAATGCTCTTCACGAGGACCGATAAGAATCGCGTTCCCGGCCCGTCCGCGCTGCGGAGGGTCACCGAGAGGCTCGAGTCGCTCCACGCCACTGAAGCCGAACGGGTCTACGGACTGGTCGCATCAGGCCGGCTTGCCGAGTCGCAGCACGCCAAAGGTCGCGCGGCCGGAGCGCACCTCGCCCTCGGCGTTATCGACAAGGGCTTCCGGGGGTGGCACGACCCGGCCGAGATCCCCCGCGAGCTTCGCCAGCTCGCAGATATGTACTCCCGCCAGTCGACCATGAATACGTCGGGCCACGGGTACGAGATCAAGGCCAAGGCCGAGGTCCTGGAGTGGGCATCGCACCAGGCCCACCGGGCGATGCTGCTCCGCAAGCCGGTAGTGGCCCGCCGGAGCAGCCGGTCCCGCTGGTCACTTACCTGAACGGACGTCCCGGCGGTTCGCCAGCCGTGCCGACGGAAAAGGGGGTGCGCCATCCGGCGCACCCCCTTAATATCGTGTCATGGCGAATCCAGGGAACGTGGACACAGCAGCAGGTGCAAGTCCTGCCGGTCGTTACGAAGCCGAAATTCGGCGTACCGCTTTCGGCGTAGCGCACATACGTGCAGAATCGTGGGGGAGCCTGGGATTCGGGCAGGGCTACGCGTGCGCCGAGGATCATTGCGGGACGATGGTCGACCAGATCGTCAAGGTGCGCGCCCAGCGGTCCCGGCACCTCGGGCGTGGTCCCGGCGACGTGCATCTGGTGAGCGACCTCGGCTATGCAGCTCTCGACCTCCATACGGTGGCTGAGTCGGTGATGGCCAGCCAGCCGCCCCATCTCTCGGCGCTGATGGAGGGGTACGCGGCGGGGGTGAATGCCTGGCTCGACGAGCACGACCGCTCCCGCCTCCCGGCCTGGTGCGCCGATGCGGCCTGGATCGGCCGGATCGAGACGATCGACGTCTGTGCCTACGCAGTCGATCTGGCGCGCGCGGCGAGCTCCCGGAATCTGATCCCCTACATCGCTCTGGCACAGCCGCCCGGTCCGGACGGAATGGTGCCGCCGCCTCCGCTCCCGGCGACTCTCGGTGGAGAGATGGCGAGCAACGGATGGGCTGTGGGGAAGGCGAAGACAGCCTCCGGCCACGGGATTGTCGTGGGTAATCCCCACTTCCCCTGGTACGGGGAGGCAAGGTTCTGGGAGAACCACCTCACCATTCCCGGTGTCCTGGACGTCTACGGCGCCTCTCTGGTGGGTGCGCCGGGGATCCAGATCGGTTTCAATCGCGACATCGGTTGGACCCACACCTTCTCGATCGGTAAGCGCTTCACGCTCTACCGGCTCGATCTCGTCGAGGGCGCGCCGACCCGTTACCGCTACGGAGACGGGACCCGTGAGATGCAGAGCCGCGACGTTTCCGTCGACGTCCTCGAAGCAGACGGATCGCTAATCCGGGAGACGCGGACTCTCTGGTGGAGCCATTACGGACCCATGCTCAACCTCCCGCTTCTCGGATGGTCGGAAGCCTTTGCCTTCGCCTTCCGCGATGCGAATGAGTTCGGCGAGCATTTCGTATCCCAGTGGATCGGCATGGCGATGGCACGTAGCCTCGAAGATTTCCGGGAGGTGTTCCGGGAGGAGAACGGCATTCCCTGGGTCACCACGATGGCTGCCGACGCGAAGGGACGGACGTGGTACATCGACGCGTCCCACACCCCTTGCCTCTCGGAGGAAGGGAAGCGCCTCTATGCCGAAGAGCTTGCCGCCAATCCGATCGCCCAGCTTCTGGACAAGAGTCGGGCGGCGCTCTTGAACGGCTCGGATCCCCGCTGCGAGTGGAGCGACCCACCGGGCGGACTTTCCCGGGGATTGGTCCCCTTCGAGAGCCTCCCCCAGCTTGAGCGCGATGACTGGGTGGCCAACGCCAACGAGTCACACTGGCTTACCAACCCGTTCGAGCCCCTCACCGGCTATCCCATCCTCATGGGGAGCGAGGGCTCGCCCCCCTCTCCACGCACCCGCGCCAACCTGGTGGCGCTGGGGGGACCAGGTGCCGATTCCGGCGTGCGGCTCGACGCCGACCGATTGCTGGAGAGGTTGCTCTCCAACCGAAGCGTTCTGGCCGGCGCGTTGTGTGGGGAGGTGGTGTCCCGGCTGTCCGATTCGGGGACCGTCGAGGTGTCGGGAGAGAGCTTCGACCTCCGGGAGGCGGCGAAGATCCTCGCCGGGTGGGACGGAACCTTCGATCTCGACTCCCGCGGAGCGGTTCTGTGGCGCGAGATCGTGGCCGGTTTCTCCGATGAGGCGCTATGCGCGACCGGTCCGCTTTTTGGCGAGCCGTTCTCCCTGGACGAGCCGTTCACCACGCCACGGCGCCTGGCCGTGGCGGAGGAGGGGATGCCGGACCCGCTGGTCGATGCCACCGTGCGGGCGATGGTCGCGTTGCGTTCGGCGGGTATCCCCTTCGACGCGCGCCTCGGGGAAGTGCAGTGGGCGCTCTTCGGAACCCGGCGCGTTCCCGTCCACGGCGGAGCGGAGACCGACGGCGTAGCCAACATATTGGTGCCCAACGGCCTCCTTCCGAGCTCCAGCCTGGAGCCGGTACCGGATCCGAGCGCGCCGATTCCCGGCCGCACTGAACGCACCGGGCTGCGGGTGGGCGGCTACCAGATCTCCTACGGAACCTCGTTCCTCATGGCAGTTGAGCTGACCGGGGAGGGACCCATTGCCCGCGGGCTCCTCGCTTACGGGCAGTCCGAGAACCCGGAGTCTCCCCACCACGCTGATCAGATCGACCTCTTCGTTGCCAAGCAAGTGCGCCCGATGCTGTTCACTGACTCCGACATCGCCTCCGATCCTTCACTGGAGGTCCAGGTCGTCTCGGGCTGATTCTACGCGGCCAGGGTGGCCGCTCAGGGCGCCAACCCCCGAGGCGCAGGTCTATTTCAGCGAGTCAGCGGGCGACCGGCATCCATTCCGCCCGCCGGGCTTCGAAGGCGGCGATATCGGACTCGTGACGCTCAGTAAGGCCGATGTCGTCGAGTCCCTCCATGAGGCGGCTCCGGGTGAACTCGTCGAGCGGGAATGCGGCGTCGATTCGTACCTCGGGTATCTCGATGGTCCCCCGCTCGACGTCGATGGTGATCTCCAGGGCCGGATCTGCGATGAGGGCGTCGAGAATCGCCCGGCCGGTGCCAGGATCGACCTGAACGGGGAGGAGTCCCGCCTTGGTGCAGTTGTTCCGGAATATGTCGCCGAAACGCGGGGAGACAACCGCCTCGAATCCGTAGTCCATCAGAGCCCACACCGCGTGCTCGCGGGAGGATCCGGTACCGAAATTAGGGCCGGTGACCAGGATGGCGGCCCCGGCGTACTCCGGTTTGTTGAGGACGAAGTCCCGTTCGTCGCGCCACTCAGAAAAGAGCCCTCTCCCGAAGCCGGTCCTTTCTACCCGCTTCAGCCAATCGCTCGGGATGATTTGGTCGGTGTCGACGTCGGAGCGGTCCAGCGGGACCCCTCTGCCCTGGATGACGCGAACAGGCTTCACCGGGCGTACCGGGTTCGGGACGTCCGGGTGGTGGGGACACGGCGTGCTCTCATCGATCGAGGTCCTCCGGTGTCGCGAAATGGCCGGCAATCGCGGTGGCTGCGGCGACTGCTGGCGACACCAGGTGGGTGCGACCACCCCGACCCTGGCGCCCTTCGAAGTTGCGATTGGAGGTGGAGGCGCATCGCTCGCCGGGCGACAGCTTGTCCGGGTTCATCGCCAAGCACATCGAGCATCCCGGCTCGCGCCAGTCGAAGCCTGCCGCAGTGAATATTGTGTCAAGACCTTCTGCTTCCGCCTGGTTGCGGACGTGACGGGACCCCGGTACCACCAGTGCCCGCGTGCCGCTCTTGACTGACCTACCTTCCACGACCGCGGCGGCGGCGCGCAGATCCTCGATACGCGAGTTGGTACACGATCCTATGAAAACCGTTTCCACAGCGATGTCCCGAATCGGCGTCCCGGCGGTGAGTCCCATGTAGGCGAGAGCCCGGGCGGCGGCTTCGCGCCCAGCCGGGTCGGCGAAGTCGTCGGGAGAGGGAACCGCGCCGTCGATCGGGATCACCTGCGAGGGGTTGGTTCCCCAGGAAACATGAGGGGCGATGGCGGCGGCATCCAGGGTGACCTCCGTGGAGAAGGTGGCCCCCTCATCGGTATCGAGGCTGCGCCAGTAGTCCAGCGCCGCCTCCCAGGCAGCACCGCGGGGTGCGTAATCTCGCCCTTCGATATAGGAGAAGGTGGTGTCGTCGGGAGCGACCATGCCGGCCCGCGCACCCGCTTCGATGCTCATGTTGCACACGGTCATCCGGCCCTCCATCGACAGCGACCGGATCGCCGAACCCCGGTACTCGATGACGTGGCCCATCCCCCCCGAAGTGCCGATCTCGCCGATTATGGCCAAAATAACGTCCTTGGCGGTCGTGCCGAGCCGGAGTTCGCCGTCCACAGTCACCGACATGGTGGCCGGCTTGGACTGGGGGAGTGTCTGGGTGGCCAGTACGTGTTCAACCTCGCTGGTGCCGATCCCGAAGGCGAGCGCCCCGAATGCCCCGTGAGTGGAGGTGTGGCTGTCGCCGCAGACGATCACCATTCCCGGTTGGGTGAGCCCCAGCTCCGGACCGATGACGTGAACGATCCCCTGGCGGGCGTGCCCCATCGGGAAGACGGTGATCCCGAACTCCGCGCAGTTGGAGGCGAGCACCTCCAGCTGCCTGGCTGATATCGGATCGGCAATCGGCTTGTCGATGTCGGTGGTGGGTACATTGTGGTCGGCAGTCGCGATGGTGAGGTCTGGACGCCGGACCTTGCGCCCGTTCAGCCGGATCCCGTCGAAAGCCTGTGGCGAAGTCACCTCGTGAACCAGGTGCATGTCGATGAAGAGAAGGTCTGGTTCGCCCTCGGCGGCGCGCACCAGGTGGGCGTCCCACACCTTCTCCGAGAGGGTTCGGGGTTCCGTCCCCGCGAGAGAGCTACTCACCGTCACCGCCTCACCGCCTCACTCGCCGATTGCGACGATCTCGACTTTGAGCGTGCCGCCCGGTGCGTCGTAGGAAACCAGGTCCCCCGGTGACCTTCCCACCAGAGCTTGGCCCAGCGGCGAACTCGGAGAGACGATGGTGGCGCCCTCCACCCGCTCCTCGATGGAGCCGATCAGGCAGCGCTCCACGTCGTCATCGCCTTCGTATCGAATGGAGACCATCGACCCGGCGCCCACCACGCTGTCATCGGTCTCGGAGTCGCCGACGACGACAGCGTTGCCCAGCATCGCCTCGATCTGGCGGATCCGGGCCTCCATTTTGCCCTGGGCGTCCTTGGCTGCGTGGTAGTCGCCGTTCTCGGAGAGGTCGCCGAGAGCTCGGGCTGCTTCGATGGCCTGGGAGATCTCGATACGGCCGCGGGTGACCAGATCGGCGAGCTCCGCTCGGAGCCGGTCGTGGGCCTCTTGGGAAAGGGGGGTCTGGGCAGGGCTCCCGCCGTTCTGCCCCGGAAGAGTTGCTCTCATCATTCCCCAGGGTAGTCGAGCAATTGCGGGCTTGGGCGCGGCCGGAGCGCCGTGCCGCGGCCCCCTTCGCCTCCAACTGCGGCCTGGGAGAGTTGACGGACCCCCCTATCCTGGGCGAAAATTGCCCCGTGGCAAGGCGCGCACCAGTCGTGACTTCCGGGCTGACCGCAGGAGAGGTTCCTCTCTCCGCTCGGATCGGCATCGTAATTACCTAGGCGCACGCGCCCTTCCCCCTGCGTGCGCCCTGCAACCGTCCACTTCCCGGTGGGCGGATTTTTTTTGACAGGGCAGCCATTCCGGGGGCGGGTTGCCAGGGACCGTGTGGATCGACAACGAGAGACGAGATAGAGAGGACAATCGAAAGGTGCCAACACCCACAATCGGGGTGATAGGGGGCGACGGGATCGGGCCGGAAGTGACCGCGGAGGCGCTCAAGGTGGTCTCTGCCGCCGGGGTGGCCATCGAGAGGGTCGACTACGACCTCGGTGCCGCCGCCTACCTGCGGACGGGGGACGTTCTTCCCGGTTCGGTTCTGGAAGAGATGCGCGGCCTGGACGCCATCCTGCTCGGCGCGGTGGGACCTCCGGTCGGCTCCACCGAGGTGCCTCCCGGCCTCCTGGAAAGGGGGCTACTCCTCAAGCTGCGGTTCGACCTGGACCTCTACGTTAACCTGCGACCGTTCGCTGCCACACCCACCGCACCGGCACCGGGGCTCGACTGCGCGGTGGTCCGGGAGAACACCGAAGGGACCTATGCGGGCGAGGGGGGCTTCCTGCGGCGGGGCACGCCCCACGAGGTGGCGACCCAGGGATCGGTGAACACCCGCTTCGGGGTGGAGCGCTGCATCCGGTTTGCCTTCGAGCTGGCCTCCACCCGGCCGCGGCGACATCTCACCCTGGTGCACAAGACCAATGTCCTCACCTTCGCGGGCGATCTGTGGCAGAGGGCGTTCGACGCGGTGGGTGCGGAGTTCCCGTCGGTGACCCGGGCGTACAACCACGTGGACGCGACGTGCATCTACCTGGTGGAAGACCCCGGGCGTTACGACGTGGTCGTCACCGACAACCTCTTCGGCGACATCCTCACCGACTTGGCCGGTTCTCTCGCCGGTGGGATCGGGCTGGCCGCGTCTGCCAACCTCAATCCGGACCGGACCGGACCGTCCCTCTTCGAGCCGGTCCACGGTGCCGCCCATGACATTGCCGGAACCGGCAAGGCGAACCCGCTGGCGGCGATCCGATCGGCTGCCATGATGCTCGATTTCCTCGGCTATCCCGACCAGGCCGAGCGGGTGACCAAGGCGGTATCGGAGTACGCTGCAACCTCGCACTCCGATAGGAACACCTCACAGGTCGGCGACGACATTGCAGGGATGATCTGATGTCCGCATTCGCCGATCCGATTACCCGACCTGACCCGACCAGCTGGGAGGCCTGACCTTATGCCCATCACGGAAACCGAAAAGATCTGGATGAACGGGAAGCTCGTGGACTGGGCCGACGCCCGGGTCCACGTGCTCACCCATGCACTGCACTACGGTTCGGGCGTTTTCGAAGGGATCCGGGCCTACGAGACTCCGAACGGTCCCGCGATATTCCGCCTGACCGACCACATCAGGCGCATGTTCGACTCGGCGCGGGTCTATCTCATGGAGATCCCCTTTTCTCAGGACGAGCTGGTCGCCGCCACCCGGGAAGTGGTGCGCGCTAACGGTCTTTCCTCGTGCTACATCCGGCCGATCGTCTACCTCGGGTACGGCGAGATGGGGCTCAATCCGCTTCCGTGCAGGGTGGACGTCGCCATCGCAGCATGGCCGTGGGGTACCTATCTGGGTGACGAGGGAGTTGCCAACGGGGTCACCGTCAAGATCAGCTCATGGCAGCGTCACGACCCGAATGCAGTCCCGCCTGCGGCCAAGGCAACCGGCATGTACCTCAACTCGTCGATGGCCAAGGTGGAGGCGCTCAAGGCCGGATACGACGAAGCGATCATCCTCTCTCCCCAGGGATACGTTTCCGAGTGCACCGGGGAGAACCTCTTCGTGGTCCGCAAGGGGCGCATTGCCACTCCTCCCGCGTCGGCAGGAGCCCTGGAGGGGATCACCAAGGACTCGGTTATCACCATCGCCCAGGATCTCGGCTTCGACGTGGTCGAGGCCAACGTGTTGCGATCCGACCTCTACACCGCCGATGAGGTCTTTCTTACCGGCACCGCGGCGGAGGTGGTGCCGATCCGTTCGGTGGACGACCGGACGGTTGGCGAAGGGAAGCCTGGCCCGAAGACCAAGGCGATCCAGGAAGCGTATTTCGCTGCGGTGCGTGGCGAGACGGACCGTTACAAGGACTGGCTCGACTATGTCGACTAAGAGCGCCGACCCAGAGGGTGCGCCCAAAGGCGCACCCGTGGCCCGAGCGGCCCGGCTGCGTAGCAGCCAAGAGCGGGGAGCACTGATGCTTCAGCCCGTGGCGGGTGCTCCCGCGCGGGTGGAGATCCTCGATACCACCCTGCGCGACGGGAGTCAGATGGAGGGACTCTCCCTCTCGGTCAACGATAAGTTACGGGTGGCGGAGCAACTCGACCACCTGGGGATCACCTACATCGAGGGTGGTTGGCCGGGGGCCAATCCCAAGGACAATGAGTTCTTTTCGCGTTGCGCCAAGGAGCTGGATCTCTCGACGTCTACGTTGGTCGCTTTCGGCTCGACACGGCGCCCTGGAGGCGAGTGCGATTCGGATACAACCTTGGCCAACCTGGTGTCGGCCAGGACCAAGGTGGTCTGTATCGTTGCCAAGTCGTGGGACTACCACGTGACGGGTGGATTGCGTACTGCGGTG
>JAKAWH010000117.1 GCA_021817065.1 Actinomycetes bacterium | reverse complement strand
CCTCCACGTGGGCCATCTCCTGCCCCTGCTCACCCTGCGGCGCCTCCAGGAGGCGGGCAACCGCCCGATCGTGGTGGCCGGCGGGGGCACCGGGATGATCGGGGACCCGTCGGGCAAGTCCGAGGAACGCAACCTGCTCACTCCCGATGTGCTGGCCGCCAACCTGCAAAAGGTCTCCGTCCAGTTGACCGCGCTCCTCGACTTCTCCCCGGGGGCCGGGGTATCTCGGGCGGTGTTGGTGGACAACTCGACCTGGCTGAGCCAACTCCGCCTGCTCGACTTCCTCCGCGAAGTGGGCAAGCACTTCTCGGTGTCGGCGATGATCGCCAAGGACTCGGTGAAGGGCCGCCTGGAGACCCGCGAGCAGGGCATCTCCTACACCGAGTTCTCCTACATGCTCCTCCAGGCCTACGACTTCCTCCACCTCTTCGACGAGTTCGGGTGCCGCCTCCAGATGGGGGCCTCCGACCAGTGGGGCAACATCACCGTGGGCATCGACCTGATCCGCCGGCTGCGGGAGGAGGAGGCGTGGGGGCTCACCATCCCCCTCCTCACCCGTGAGGGCGGTGGCAAGTTCGGCAAGACCGCCGAGGGAACTGTCTGGCTGGACCCGGACAGGACCAGCCCGTATGCCCTGTACCAGTTCTTCCTCAACACCGATGACGGGTCGGTGGGCCGGTACCTGCGCTACCTTTCTTTTCTCTCGTGGGAGGAGATGGCTTCCCTGGAGGAGTCGACTTCGCAGATGCCGGAAGCCCGTGCCGCCCAGAAGGCGCTGGCTGGCGAGGTGGTGGGGATGGTCCACGGGTCCGATGCACTGGCGGCTGCGGTGCGGGCCTCCGAGGCGCTCTTTTCGGGGGCGGTCGCCGGACTGACCGAAGCCGAGCTGCTGGCAGCCTGCGACGGGGCGCCCTCGTCCACCTGGTCCCGCAGCCGGCTGGATGGGGGAGTGGGGGTGGTCGACCTGTTCGCCGAGACCGGACTTGACCCCTCCAGGGGGGCGGCCCGGCGCACCATCGGCCAGGGTGGCGCCTACGTGAACAACCGGAGGGTGGAGGATGCGGAGGCTGTCCTTACCAGGGACGATGTAATCGCAGAACGATATATGCTCCTGCGTAAGGGGAAGAAGTCCCAGCACCTCGTGCGGTTCGAATGAACACCCCGGGGACCGTGGGGCCGGCGAATCCGGGAAAAGGGAGCCCGCCGCCCGAACCCGATTCCCGCACCGATCGATTGTGGCGCCGGGTGCTCTGGTTGTTGCCCACCGGGCTGTATGTCATCGGCTCGTCGGCCGGCGGCAGGCGCAACATGATGACCGCCAACCTTCTGGTACAGCTATCGACCGAGCCCCGGGTGGTAGGAGTGAGCGTGGAGCGGGCGGCTCTTACCCATGAGCTGGTTTCTGCCTCGGGCGCCTTTTCGGTGTCGATCCTGGACCGGGAGGACCGGGCCATCGTCCGCAAGTTCGTCAAGCCGGTCTCCGAGTGGACGGGAGGGACGGAGGAGCCCGGTGCCGAGCTGAAAGGCTTCCCGGTGAACGCCAAGGTTACCGGGGCACCCATCCTCGACCGTGCGGTCGCCTACCTGGACTGCCGTGTGGTGGGGACCATGGAGTTCGCCAGCCACATCTTCTTCGCCGGGGAGGTGGTCGAGGCGGGGTTCCAGGGGAGCGGCTCGGAGGAGAGTGCGGTCCTCCGCATGGAGGACACACGCATGAAGTACGGCGGGTGAGGGTCGACACCTTCGGTCTGGACCGGTCGGATGGAGACCGACTCCCACTGTGAAGTACGGAGGGTGAGGGTCGACACCTTCGGTCAGGACCGGTCGGATGGAGACCGACTCCCACTGTGAAGTACGGAGGGTGATTCTCCTGGGGGACCAGTCCGGCAGGTACAGGAAGCCAGAAGCTCGGCATCGGTCAGGTGCCGGTTACTCTTCCGCGGAAGAGTCCTCCCGGGGCCGCAGGTCCACCCTCAGGGTGAGGATGCCCTCTTCCAGGGAGCCGGTCGCGTCGCCCAGCATGGCGAAGTCCATGAAGTCGAGCTTCATCTGGGCCATGATGCGCTGGCGCTCGGAGCCTTCCACCGGGGGGAGACCCCGGCTGCGCACCGCGGCGGCCCGCTGGCGAAACCGTTCGATCATCGCGGCCGGGTCGAAGCCGGCGGCGGGGTCGCCGTTCCCGGCGGCCGTGGTGCCCGTGGTGGGACCGGTCACGGCCAGGTGATCTCGCCGGCCACGGAGCTGGCGTCGATCCCAAGGAGTGCGCTTCGGTCGACGTCGTCGTACCGGTCACCGGAGCGGGCAAGGATGCGGACCCGGCGTTCGTCGGGATCGGCGATGATCACTTCGTCCACTCCCCGAGCGGCGTAAAAGGGGAGCTTCTCGAAGGTCTCGTCGTCGGGTGAGAGAATCTCCACGACGATCGCAGCGGTGGGGGCGTACACGGCGTCGAAGGTATCCCGGTGGTAACCACGGTCAGGGACCCGGAAGTCGCCGGGTTCGCCCAGGTTGAACGGGCCGGACCCGATCAGGCCCGCGGCGCGGGCATAGGGGTGCAGCACGATGGCCACCTGGTCATCCAGGTAGGCGTGCGTGAGTCGCGCCTCTGGCGCCATGTGGTAAACGCCCTCCCACACTTCGTCGTAGAGGTCCTGGCCGAGGGCGTGCCGCCGCTCGATGAGCTGGTCCAGCTCCACCGGCCGGGTCCCGAGCACCACCGTCCTCATTCCATCAGGATACCGGGAAATTGCGGTGGGCTATCACCCCGGGGCCAGTGTCCGGAGCCGATCAGCCCAGTCGATTGAAGATTCCCGGGCCACCTACCGACACTACAGTGAGCCACCGACCTGCCGGTTCTCGGGCGGCTGGCTGTTCGGATGCCCTGGGGTGCGGATATGCTGAGGACGGAACGTGAGCGAGGGAGACCCTCGATTCGAGCTATGGGAGACCTGCCGTGAAAAAGGGACGCCACCGTCGATTCGAGGAGGCTCGCAGCCTCAAGCAGGCCACTCTCCATGAGGAGGAGCCCTGCGCCGAGTGCGGCGCCAAGCCCGGTGCCGACCACGCAGAGTGGTGCCTGGCTGAGGAGGACGAGGAGGAAGAGGGGGCGTAGTCCCCGGAGCCTGGCGGCCCGAACTACCGGCCCTTGGAGGTCTTCGCGCCGTAAAAGGAAACCCGCCCCCGGAGGGGCGGGTTTCCAATGGCTGAACGTGCCCGACTACAAAGCCGAAGCTAGCAGCTGGGCCACTTGGTTTCCCACAAGGGAGGACTTGAGCAGGTGGCATTGGCTGATGGAAGTGCCGTAATAGCTGTTGTCGCACCAGCAGCACCGCATGTCTTGGCGGGGTCTTCGCCATACCATGTCTTCGCATTGTTTTCGGTGAAAATCATCCAGCACTTGCCGTCGGCTGAAGATGCTTGCAGCTCGATATAGCCCGGATTGCCCGTATCGGTGCTTGCCCCAGTTACAACCGAGACCACATTGCCGGTCGTGTTCGTGGCAGCGCCCACGACCGTCAGGTTCTGTTCTGCAGATTGGATTGTCGTGGAATTCACCAACGTGAAGTCCTGGGTCTGCGCATAGGCAGCCATGGCGTCAGTAAGCGAGTTCTGAAGGTTCTGTTGCGCCTGGCTGTCCTGGGCGCTCTTCTGCGTTCCCAGGAACGTCGGAATGGCGATTGCCATCAATATGGCGATGATCAAGACCACCACCATTAGCTCGATGAGGGTGAAGCCTTCTTCGCCAGCCTCGGCTGCGTGCTTGCTGACAAGTGCGCGATACCACGCACGGTACTTTTCCAACATGTTACAACCTCCTCCCTCCGAAAAGGGCTCATTCAATGGATAGGGTTATAGTACCAGTTTCGCCTCATTGCGTCTTCTGTAAAGCACTCTAAGTGGAAATTGTTCAGGAGTTGATTGAATGTCAGTGACTCGCTCCATCTGGCTGGAAAGTTGGCTCAGGCGAAGGTGGTGGGCAGTGGTGGGATCAGCGTTGACGGTGGTCATCGCTCTGGCGAACATGTTCTATTGGGCACCGGTTGTCCATGGGGTCAATGTTTGGGAGGACCCAGGCGATATATGGAACGCTGTGCAAGCCGCCCACTTCATTGCTTGGGGTGACTTCGGGTATCTGTACCTTGCCAAGGGGCTGGTCAGTTTCCCAGGCTTCTACATTGTCCTAACCCCGCTTGCCGAATTGGCTCAACATTTCCATTGGACGGAAGGCTTTCCGATCAGCCTGGAGCGTCCCACGGCCCTTCCGTGGGTGATGGGGTATTCGCTGCTCTGGTCGTGCGTCGCGGTATTCGCAGTCGACCTGCTCGCAGAGCGTCTCGGGCTGGTCGGGCGCCGCCGAGCGCTTGGAGTATTGACAAGCGCAGCTCTGTTGTGGGAAGCCACGGCCATGTGGGGCCACCCAGAGGACACGATCTCGCTTGGCTTCGCCATCTTTGGCCTGTTGGAGGCCAACATAAAGCAGTGGAAACTGATGGCCTGGTTCTTTGGTTTTGCCATCGCGTTCCAGCCGTTGGCCGGAATTCTCTTGCTCATCGCACTGGCGCTGGCATGGAGGGACCTGCACAAGAAGGTGGCAGGGATTGCCCTTCGGGCTGCTGCCTTGCCCCTAGTCCTTGTGGCAATACCTCTTGATCGCGATTGGGCCGATACATCGCGCTCGATCTTGTCTCAACCGACCTACCCGACCGTCGGATGGAGGACGCCATGGGACCGCTTGCTGCGCTGGACCCACATTGGCATCGTGCCCACCTACGCGCAGGCTCCGAACATTCGATGTCCTACCCGTGGAAGCAAATACATTCTTGGCTTGTGCCACGTTGCCCAACAAGCTAATGAGGCGGCAAGGGCACATGCTGCAGGAACATACGTGGTCAATGCGTCTCACATCCGCCTAGGGGTAATTGTCATCGCTGTGGCCGCGAGTATATGGGTAGCTGCTCGGCGGGAGCACTTGGATCTGCGGGAGCTGATCTGGCTCTGCGGAGCCATCTTGGCTGTGCGATGCTTGTTTGAGGCGGTTATGTTTCCCTACTACATTACCCCGGCTTTGGCGCTCCTAGCGGTGGTCTCTGCAACCTCCCCATGGCCGCAAATGGTGCTTGGCTGGATCGGATGCGCGGGCCTTCTGGAATACACTTGGCGCCACGGCCCCGAGTGGAGGTGGTACCTGATCCTTGCAGGACTGATACTGGCCACATTGGCGGTCACTTTCCCCTCCGAAAACCACGTATGGTCCGGCTACAAGCAGGCAGCGACATGAGGGAATAAAGCGGAATTGCCCGTCCGGCATTCACGGCCGAATGCCATCGTTATTCACCAATCTCGCGGGCAGTTATTCACCAATCTCGCGGCAGATCGGCCTGCTCAGCCCTTCTTGCGCACCACCGGGTGGGGGAGGAGCGTGGGTCCCCCGTGCTCAGAACCGGCTGGAGTGGACCCGTTGGGGCCGGGAACATCGGTGGCGACCTTTCCTTCGGTGATCCCGTCCAGGTAGGCCGCCAGCATCTCGTAGGCGGCCTTGGAGGTGAGCTCGATCAGCTCTGCCTTGGAATGCAGGTAGACCGGCACCGGGCTGGCAAAAGCCTCGGCCTCCTCAGTGCACCACCATCCGAAGTCGTGCCCCCCCTCACCCCAGTGCATCCGGTCCCACTGGCCGACCAGGGACAGCACGTGGTCGTCGGGCTGGGTGTGGTCCTCCCGCCGGAACGGGACCTGCCAGCACACCTCCGGCTTCCAGGTGAGCGGCTCGTCGCCGGCTTCCAGCGCTGCCTGGTGGAAGGCGCAACCGGGGCCGCCGGCCCACCCGGGACGATTGAGGAATATGCAGGCGCCGTCGACCACCCGGGTGACCGTGTCTCCGGTGTCCTCGTCCTTCACCAGTGTCCCCTTGGGGATGCTGCCCGCCCTGAGGGCATGCCCGCGATATTGCCACTGGGAATCGCTTAGCTTCTCGGCGTATTTCTTCACCTTGGAGGTATCTGCCTTGCCGGTCATGTGGGCACCGTGGGAGCAACAACCGATCGCCTTCTCGGGCGCGCGTTCCTCGTCGATCCCGGGGCAGCCAGCTCCATAGATGCACTTCCACGCCGAGGTGAAGAAGGTCACGTCGAAAACCCAGGTTCGTTCCTCGTCGGGGTCCTCGAAGCTCACCCACTGGTGAGGCTTGGCTTGGGCGAAGCGGCGAGCAGCTTTGGAGGATGCAGTGGATGCCGGAGCGGGGGAGGGTCGCACGGGCTCTAACATAGAGGGATGGCACAGACAGCGACAGAAACCCCGGTACGCGTCCTCGCACTTTCCGCCCGGGCGCGGGAGATGGTGCTCGATGCTCGCAGCGGGGAAGACGGGGCCGACTCCCTGGCCCTGTGGGTGGAGATCGCAGGGACCGGGCCGACAGGCTTCACCTACGACATCTACTTTTCCGAGGCGGGCGACGCGGTTCCCGGTGACTCGGTAGTCGACGACGCCGGAGTGACCGTGGTGGTGCCGGCGTCCAGCATCGCCAAACTCCAGGGAGCCACCCTCGACGTGTCCGACGAGGGAGGGGAGACCGGCCTCATCATGGTCAACCCCAATCGCCCTCCGGCCGCCGACCTCCCTCCTGGCCTCGATCTGGACGATCCCCGATTGGAGACCGAGGTTGGTCGCAAGATCGTGAACATTCTGGAGGAGCAGGTGAACCCTTCCATTGCCGCCCACGGTGGGCGGGCCGACCTGGTGGCGGTGTCCGGCGACGACGAGGTGACCGCGTTCCTCCGCCTGTCCGGCGGGTGCCAGGGCTGTGCGATGTCCCGGATGACCCTCAGTCAGGGGATCGAGGCTGCCCTCAAGGACGCGGTGCCCGAGTTGGTCGGAGTGGTCGACGTCACCGACCACGCGACGGGGGCGAACCCGTACTTCTGAGCGCCTGAGCGGCTTTCCGGATAATCCAGGTCCGGCGAAACGTATGGTTGGATTGCGGCATTGCGTATGATGGGGAATTACCCAATTGCCCCCTAAGGGACAATCGGGTATCCTCATATCATGTCGGGCCAGATAGTTGAGACGGATGCTCGGGGGCGCGCAAGCCTTGGTCGACCTGGGCGGAGATACCTGATGCATGAAGAATCGGATGGCACCCTGGTGCTGGAGCCGGCGACCGTTGTGACCGAGATGGAGCGGCGATTTCTGGCCAACGCCGCTCTCCAGGCGCAGATCGAATACGCCAGGGCACATCCGGAAGAGCGAGTGCCCCGCCGGGTTCGCCGGGCCAACTGAACCGGCTGCCGGTCAGATTCCTGTGGCGGATGATCGATGCGCGCATTGACGCTCGATCCGGTTCCGGCTGCCAAGTTGGAAAGTCTCCACGGGACTTTTCCGGTGGTTGCAGCGGCGATCGAAGAGATTCTGGATTGGGTAGAAGCCGACCCGGTCGATCCCAGGGCACGGAGGCGCCGGTTCACCAACGGCATGTGGGCGGTGGTCCGGCTGGTCGGGGGCAGTGAATGGCTGGTGCTCTGGGAGGAGGACCAGCCGGGAATTCCGGTGGTGCGGTTCATCGGGGAGACAAGCTCGCTTTGACACCCACGAGAACCCGCGCCGCGGCGTAACATCGAATGGTGGCGTTCGCCGAGGTGAAGACCTTCACCTGGACCGACATCCAGGCATTGCCCTCCGACGGGTTGCGCCGCGAGCTTGTAGGAGGGCAGCTTCTCGTGACACCCGCCCCCGGCTGGTCCCATCAGCGGGCAGTTGCAAATCTGTATTACCTGCTGCGAACCGCCTGCACTGCTGAACATGAAGTCGTCATCGCCCCGTTCGACTGGTACCTGGCGGAGGACACCTACTTCGAGCCGGACCTCCTTGTAGTTCCCCGACCCACCCAGCTCACCCAGCGCTTCGAAGGGGTGCCCTTGCTGGTGGTGGAGGTGCTCTCCCCGTCGACCCGGACGGCAGACCGGGTCACCAAGATGGACACCTACGCCAGGGCGGGTGCTCCTCACTACTGGATCGTTGACCCGGAGGCCCCGGATATCACTGCGCAGACGCTGGAGGGCGACCGCTACCGGGAGGTCGGGAGGGCGCAGGGCGAGGAGGCACTGCGGGTCACCCGGCCGTTCGCAGTGGAGGTGATTCCCGCCAGGCTGATCGACTGACCCACTTGGTCAGCCCGCCTGGCGCGCCTTGGTCCCCAGCCTCTGGAGGAGGGGGAGGATCTTGGGGGCGAGGTACTCGCCACCGGGGATGGAGATGTGGGCACCGTCGGATTCCCGGACGGTCACCGGGCCGATGGTGGAGGTGTACGTACCGCCCGGATCCAGCATGGCATTGAGGTCGATCAGTGATACCCAGGTAGGGTATCGGGCGGCCACCGTGCGTACAATTGCATTCCAGGCGTTCACCCGGGAGGACTCGGTCTCCGGATATTGAACGCCCCCCGGCCCGTACTGGGGCTGGAGATACGGCATGGTCATGAGTGCCACCCGGGCGCCCTTGGCAGCACAGATCTTGACCGCAGCGTCCAGTTGGGTGGTGAGGTAGGCCGCGTAGGAGGGGTCGGTGATGTTGGTCATCTGCCCGTTGTGCATGCGGTCAACGATCTCCCAGCGTCCCAGGAGGATCGCAACCACGTCCGGCTTGGCGACCGCGATGTTGGAGGCCCAGATGGAGCGCCAGTCGGGGCAGTTGGGGGGCTGGTCGGGATCGGGGTTGGTGGTGGTGGGGTTGTACGTGTAGGTGTAGGGCGTTCCCTGGAATTCGATGGGTTGGCCGGAGGCGACCCCGCATCCGAGGTCCCCGTCGTCGAGGATGTGGAGGTTGTAGACCGACTGGCCGCCGGAAAGCCCGATCCCCAGGGTGAGTGCCAGCGAGTCACCCTCGATGACTACCTGGATCGGACCTGATGTGGTGATGGCCGGCGAGCCGGAGAGCAACGGGTCCCCACCTGAATTTCCGCCCCCGCCGCTGGAGGAGCAGGCGGCGAGGAGGGTGGCCACGCCAAGAAGGGAGGCAGCAAGGCTGGGGAGACGACGGTGCACGGCAGGGATTGTAGGCGCAGAGGCGCCAGATCGCGTCGGTTCGCTCCTCCCGGTCCCGTTACCCGCCGGTCCCGCTCCCTCAGTATCCCCGCACCTCGGTCGGTTCGCACCACATCAGCCCGTCGACAGCGATAGAGAGGTCGTAGGGCT
>JAKAWH010000116.1 GCA_021817065.1 Actinomycetes bacterium | reverse complement strand
GCTGGTGGTGCACCCGCTCTCCCGGACGTAGACGGTGGCCCGTCCTGGCCGCTCCTCCGGCTGGCGGAGAAAAGGATGGGTGATCTGCGCGACGGTCGGCGTAACCTCGAAGGCTGCCCGGTAGAAGGAGAGCATCGAGCACACTGTCTCCAGCCATCGTGCCTCGGTGTAGCCGACGGTGCCCCAGAGAATGCCCCGCGCCGGTCCCGACGCAGAGGATAGGGGGGTCGAATCCTCCAGAGCAGTGCGCCCATCGCACCCCACTGCCGCATAGGTCCAGAGGATCTCCGGGCGCCCGTCGAAGCGCGAGCCAAGCTCGTTGACCATTCGACGGCAGGCCGAGAGGAATACCGGGTTCCAGTATTGGTGGGTGGAAGCCGAGCCGGTCCCTCCGGGGGCCTGGGGCACGCCCAGGTTGATCAGCCAATCGGGGAGGGTGTCGTTGAGCGGACCACTCCGGCTGCGCATAGCGGCGGACCGGTCCCAGCTCTCGGTGATGGGGGTGACCTTGGGGGTTGCAGAGATGAGCACCTGGATGGCTGCCCTTTTGCCTTGACTCGCCCATAGGCGGATCACTCTTTCGATCGGGTCCCAGTTGAACACTCCGTTGGCCGGCTCGATGTCCCGCCAGGCGACCGACGCGATCCCTCCGAGAAGGTAGGGGTTCTCCACTTGTGGCACCCCGGAATGTTGAACGATGCCCCGGAATGTCGGTTGGGCGGGGGCCTGCCACGCCCCTCCACCCCCCGGTGCCGAAGCCAGGTCGTGAAGGCTCATGTAATCCTCCGTCGTTGCCGTGCTGTTAATAACTCCCCTCTACCGGTATCGGCAGGTCCGCCATTGCTATTAGCACAGTTGGGGAAAAGTTGATGTTCCCTTTCTTGCACGGGCGCGCCCGTGCGGGGAGCGCGGCCCTCGCCGGGCCAGCAGGGTGTTGGGGGCGCGCCCGGGCGACGAGCGCGCCCGCGGCCGGGCCCGGTCTAGCCGAACTCGATGAGTGAGTAGTGGGCCAGCTTCTCCAACCGGTGGGTGGCGTCAACCTTGCGCACCGTCCCCGACTTGGAGCGCATCACCAGCGACTGGGTCATCGCTCCGTAGGAGCCGTATCGCACCCCACGCAGGAGCTCCCCATCGGTGACCCCGGTGGCGGCGAAGAAGCAGTTGTCGCCACGGGCGAGGTCGTCGGTGCGGAGGACCGTCTCTTCGGAAAGGCCCGCCTCCTTCACTTTGACGCGTTCCTCGTCGTCGCGGGGCCAAAGGCGGGCCTGCATCTCGCCACCCATGCACTTGAGTGCGGCGGCGGAGATGACCCCCTCAGGGGTGCCCCCGACTCCCAGAAGGATGTCCACGCCGGTGTCGGGCCAGGCCGCCGAGATGGCGCCCGCCACGTCCCCGTCGGAGATGAGCAGGATGCGGGCGCCGGTAGCCCTCACTTCAGCGATCAGGTCCTGGTGACGGTCCCGGTCGAGTATGACCGCGGTTAGGTCGGGGACCTCGACTCCCTTGGCCTTGGCAACCGCCTCCAGGTTCTCGGTGGCCGAGCGGGTGATGTCGATGGCACCCGCCGCCTCCGGCCCCACTGCGATCTTTTCCATGTAGAAGCACGGCCCTGGGTCGAAAAGAGTGCCCCGCTCGCTGGCCACGATCACCGACAGTGCTCCACCTCGACCCAGGGCGGTGAGACGGGTACCGTCAATCGGGTCGACCGCGATGTCGATCTGGGGGGGCTTGCCCGTACCCACCTGCTCGCCATTGAAAAGCATGGGAGCGTGGTCCTTCTCCCCTTCGCCGATCACCACCACCCCGTCCATCTCCACCGTGGAGAGAACCACCCGCATGGCATTCACTGCAGCGCCGTCAGCCCCTTCCTTGTCGCCCCGGCCCATCCACCGGGCGGCTGCCATGGCGGCGGCCTCGGTGGTCCGGACCAGTTCCATGGCCAGGTTACGATCGGGTACCTGCTTTTGGGCGCTCATGGCCTCCCAGGTTACCCCTCGTCCGGCCAGCGTCTTCCCACAGAGCAATCCGTCCCGCCGTCCCAACCTCTTCCCCGGCCGGACTCCCTCTGCCCGCAGTGCGCCCTATTCTGTTTGACATGCCGAACGACCTGGGAAAATCTGAGTGGAGGAGGCAGTTCGACGCGGCGGCTCTGCGTGACGCCGATTTCGAGACGATGTCAGGGGTTCCCCTGGAACCCCTGTATGCACCTTCCGAACTGCCCGAATCGATTGGTTGGCCCGGTGCGTACCCCTACACCAGGGGTCCCTACGCCTCGATGTACCGGACCCGGCTGTGGACCATGCGGCTTTTTGCCGGCTTCGGGACTGCCGAGGACACCAACCAGCGTTTCAAGGACCTGATCGCCCACGGAGGCAACGGCCTGTCGGTGGCTTTCGATCTGCCCACCCTGATGGGGCGCGACTCGGACGACCCGCGCTCGGAGGGAGAGGTAGGCAAGTGCGGAGTGGCGGTGGATTCGCTTGCCGACGCCAAGGACCTCTTCGCAGGGATAGACCTGGGGGCGATCACCACCTCGATGACCATCAACTCTCCGGCCCCCATGCTGCTGGCCATGTACATCGCCGCCGCTGAGGAAGGGGGCACCCCACGGGTCGCATTGGGGGGAACCCTCCAGAACGACATCCTGAAGGAGTACCAGGCCCAGAAGGAGTACGTCTACCCTCCGCGCCCCTCTATGCGGTTGGTCACCGACGTGATCCGTTTCACTGCCGTGGAGATGCCCAAGTATCACCCGGTGTCGGTGTCCGGATACCACATCCGCGAAGCGGGATCGACCGCCGCGCAGGAGCTGGCTTTCACCGTCGCCAACGGGTTCGCCTACGTGGAGTCGGCGATGGCGGCGGGCATGGGCGTCGACGAGTTCGCACCCACCCTCTCGTTCTTTTTCAACGCCCACATCGACTTCTTCGAGGAGATCGCCAAGTACCGCGCTGCGAGGCGCATCTGGGCACGATGGTTGCGGGACCGTTACGGTGCACGTGATCCTCGTTCGATGCAGTTGCGTTTCCACACCCAGACCGCCGGAGTATCGCTCACCGCCCAGCAACCCGAGGTGAACATCGTTCGCACTGCCATCGAGGCGTTGGCCGGGGTACTGGGGGGGACCCAGAGCCTCCACACCAACTCGATGGACGAAGTGCTCGCCCTTCCCTCGGAGAAAGCGGCTCGCATTGCTCTGCGCACTCAGCAGGTGATCGCCCACGAGACCGGAGTTCCTTCGGTCGCCGACCCGCTGGGTGGCTCCTGGTACGTCGAAGAGCTGACCGACCGGATGGAGGCGATGGCCGAGGAGATCTTTGCCCGGATCGAGGAGATCGGGGAAGGGTCGATGCTGGAGGGGTGCGTCAGGGGAGTGGAGGAGAATTACTTCCAGGGGGAGATCGCCCAGTCCGCCTACGATTTCGAACGCAAAGTTGCGTCCCGCCGGCGGATCGTCGTCGGGGTCAACGACTTCACCGACGGGAATGCGGAGGACGACCTGGCCGTCCTGTCCATCGGTCCCGAAGTGGAGAAGCGCCAACTCGATCGGATCGCCGAGGTGAAGGCCAGTCGCTCTGCCCCGTCCGTGGCCGCCGCGCTCGCCGAGCTGGGGGAGGCCGCAGCCGACCCTACCCGCAACGTGATGCCACCCATCCTGGAGGCCACCCGCGCCTACGCCACGGTGGGAGAGATGATCGACTGCCTGGCCGAGGTCTTCGGTCGCTGGGCGGAGAGCCCGGTGATCTGAAGGCGGTCAGCTCCGTGCCCCTGGGGGAGTTTCGACTGGGGGAGTTTCGAAATCGCACCTGGTTCCCGTAGCTTTGGCAAGCCGCACGTCTAATGTCGCCAGGGTGCTCCCGAGTGACTCGGCGAGCGCAACATACCATGCGTCATAGCAAGTGATGTTGGAGCGAAGCTCCCATATGCGCCGGGCAAGAGGCTGGTACGGGTAGAGGGAAATCGCTCGGTCGGCCAAGTCGACATGCGCGAGGGATGCAGCGTCGGAGGAGATGGTAGCTGCGTCCTCGTTCCTCCGAAGGACGTTTGCAACTTCTACTGGCATCAAATGCGGAGCACACAGGTCATCGCCGGACAACATCGACTCTGCCCATCGCCCGACCGGTCCGGCGTCGATCAGCGCGGCGACGACGACTGAAGCGTCGACTACTCGGCTCACCGGCGGTCGGCGTGAAGGTCGCGAAGGATATCTTCCGAGGACATAAATGTCGGGTTGGCGGCCTTGCGGGCGCGTACTCGGGCGAGCCACACCTCGGAGTCCGTATTTCCAGCAAGTTCTTCGAGCTTGAGCCGCAGGTATTCCTGTAGGGACCGACCGGTGGTTGCTGCGCGGGAAGCGAGCTCATTGACCGTCCCGTCGGAAACGTTGCGAATTGTGATCGACTTGGTCATACCTGCATAATACTGCGAATGCTGCTATAACGCAAGCACTGGCGCCTCACCCCCAGGCTTCGGCCCGGAAGCCGAGCTCCCGCAATGACGGAACGATCTCGTCACGATGATGAGGTCCGCGGGTTTCGACGGTGAGGAACACCTCGACCTCGTTGACTCCGATGGGAGCGCCGAAGCGCCGATGATCGACGGTGACCAGGTTGAGCCCGAGTTTTCCGATTGCGCTGGTGAGAGAGCCGAGTGACCCGGGCCGATCGGACAGGACGACCCGAATCATGAAGTAGCGGCCTGCTGCAGAGAGGCCGTGTTCGATGAGGCGGGTGAGCAGGAGCGGGTCCACGTTGCCTCCCGAAAGCAAGACCACCGCAGTCCCCTTGCCGGCGACTTTGCCTGCCATCAAGGCGGCGAGGCCCACCGCGCCCGCAGGCTCCACCACCGCCTTGCACCGTTCGAGAAGGGTCAGGACCGCTCTGGAGATCTCTTCGTCGTCGACGGTGACGATCTGGTCGACCAGCGCGGCAACGTGCTCCAGGGTGAGGGCCGAAACGCAACGGACCGCGATGCCGTCGGCAAGGGTGTCCACCGAGTCGAGAACGACCGGAGCGCGGTCATCCAGGGCGGCCAGCATAGGGGCCGCTCCTGAGGCTTCCACCCCGACGATGCGGATGGAAGGCCGGCGGGCCCGCAGTGCTGCGGCGGCCCCCGAGATCAATCCCCCGCCCCCCACCGGCACGAGCACCACCTCGGCATCGGGAACCTCCCGTGCGATCTCCAGTCCCACCGTCCCCTGCCCGGCGATCACCAGGGGGTCGTCGAATGGGGGTACGAAGTAGGCAAGGCGTTCCTCGGCATAGGCGCGTGCCGCTTCGATGGCGTCGTCCACCGTCTCGCCCGCGAACTGCACGGTCGCTCCGTAGGAGCGGGTGGCCTCTACCTTGGGGAGCGACGCACCGGCGGGCATGAAGATCGTGGAGGGCACTCCGCACAGCGAGGAGGCCAAGGCGACCCCTTGAGCGTGATTTCCGGCGGAGGCCGCAACGAACTCGTCCACCGACTTCCCTTCAACCAAGGTCACGATCCGGTTGTAGGCACCCCTGATCTTGAATGAGCCGGTCCGCTGGAGGTGCTCGGGCTTCACCACCACCGGCCGCTCCACCAGGCGGGAGAGGGCGACCGACGGTGCTGCCGGAGTGTCCCGGATCACCCCGACCAGGCGATCCCGGGCTTCTTCCACGTCTCCCAGGGTGATCATGATCGCGATTGTGGCACCCGGATCACCCCGATGGGGGAGATCGATTCTCCACCTACAGAAACCTGCCCACGCGGGTGGCCACGATGGGCGAGCTTCGTATAGTGGGGGAGGCGCACGATGGGCGAGCGGGGAGGCGTTCGTATAGTGAAGGAATGTCGACCCACCCGCCAGATTGGAACCCCGATCGTCGTGCCCCGAGAGTAACCGCGGCGATGTGCGGTGCCGGTCGGACCCTGGCCGATCCGGTTCCCTCGCCGGACGGGCTCCTGGTGGCATTCATCGCGATGGGCGGCGGCCGGCCCCGGCTGGTGACGGTGCCGGCCAGCGGCGGCCCCGAGGTGGTGCTCACCTCCGACCCTGGGGTGTGCGGGAGCCATTCCCACGGGGGAGGAGTGTTCGACTGGTCGCCCGACTCCAGGCGGATAGCCTACGCGGCTTCAGACGGATTTCTTTATGTGATCCCGGCAACCGGCGGGCCGGGCGCGATGGTTTTCAACGGCGGCGACGTGGCTTCGGTTTCGATTTCGCCACGGGGTGACCTGGTGGCATTCACCGTCGAGGAGGCCGAGGTGGTGGTCTGCCCGCTGGAGCCGGGTGGGGGAGCGACAGCGCGCGTGGTCTCCGGAGGTGGGAAGAGGTGGTCCGACGGCAGCGGCGCAACGCCACAGCTCGCGCGCGATGGCACGGACGCGTCCGGTTTCGTGCGTGATCCTGTCTGGCACCCGGACGGGTCCCGGATCGCCTGGGTGGAGTGGGAGGTTCCCGCCATGCCGTGGGACTCCAGCCGGATCGCGTGTGTCACCCTGGACGGCAACGGAGCAATGGTCGGTGCGGCGGCGGTGCTGGCCGGCGGTCCTGGGATCGCGGTGTCCCAGCCCCGGTGGTCGCCGGACGGTTCCCGGATCGCGTACCTGTCCGACAAGAGTGGATGGCCGGTGGTGTGGGTGGCGGAAGCAGATGGCACCGGGGCGCGCCCGTTGGGGGAATCACGGGGCGTCGAGCACACCGAGCCCGGTTGGGGACCCGGCATCCGCAGCTTCGCGTGGAGCCCCGACGCCCGCTCTATCGCGGTGACCGCCAACCGGGGAGGATTCTGGAGCCTGGAAACGGTGGAAGTCGAGCGCGCCACCCCGAGAAGAATCTTTACAGGATTCTGTGCCGGAGTCGTCTGGGGTCCTGCCGGAATCACCGGCATCCGCAGCGCTCCCGAGTTCCCCCCGTCCTTGGTGTGGATCGACCAGCGAGCCCATGAGGTCCGCTCCCTGGCTCGCGGCCCGGTGGGAGGGTTCGAGAGGGACAGCGCGATCAGCGTCGAATCGGTCTCGTGGGCTGCTCCCAATGAATCGGCCCAGGAGATACATGGTCGGCTCTACCGTCCCGACCTATCTCGCGGCGATCCTCCTCCCCTGCTGGTGTGGGTGCACGGCGGGCCGACCGGGCAGATGGGAGTGGAGTTCAACGCGCGGGTGGCCTACTTCCTGGAACGGGGGTGGGCGATCCTCGCCCCGGACTTCCGCGGTTCGAGCGGTTGGGGACGTTCGTACGCTCAGGCGCTGCACGGAGGTTGGGGTGAAGTCGACGTCGATGACGTGGCGGCCGGGATGCGCCGTGCGGCTGAGAAGGGATGGGGCGACCAGCGAGCCATGGTGGCGATGGGGGCATCGTCGGGGGGGATGTGCGTGCTTCTTGTTCTGGCCCGCTACCCGGAGTTGTGCGCGGCGGGCATCGACCTCTACGGAGTGACCGACCTCGCCGATCTGGCTCTGCGGACCCACCGCTTCGAGAGGCATTACACCGACTCCATGGTGGGACCCCTCGATGCGACCGAGTTGTACCGCCAGCGGTCTCCCCTCACTCATGCCGCCCGGATCACCAAGCCTCTCCTGGTTCTCCACGGGGACCGTGACAAAGTAGTGCCGGAAGCCCAGTCCGGCGCCCTGGTCGATGCGATCGCGTCGGCAGGAGGAACCGTCGAGTACCACCTGTACGAGGGGGAGGGGCACGGCTGGTCGCGACCGGAGACGGTGGCCGACGAGCTGGTTCGGATCACCGATTTCTTGGATCGCCACGTTCTCCAGCAGCAGGCAGTGCAGGATCAGGCGGGGTCACCTCACCGGGTGCAGGATCAGGTACTGGATCAGGTGGAATCGTGGGAGGAGCTGCCGGCGGTATGTCCTCCGGGTTGAGCGCCTCCAGCTCGAGGTGGGCCGTCTCGGGGAAATATCGGAATAAGATGATAGCCATCGCGGCAGGACCCACTCCCATCAGGGCGATGGGCACCCCGAAGTTCCCGAATTGTGCCGGCCCCGACAGCCACCCGACCAGCAGGAGTCCGCACACGCTCCCCACCCCCTGGGCCACTGTGAATACCCCGAACGCCTTGGCGCGCAGCGCGGTGGGGAAGATCTCCGGACCGAGGATCGAGGTGGCCGGGATCAACGATCCGGCCAGGATCTGGGCGACCATGTGGAAGAACCACATAAGCCAACCCGCCGACAGGTAGCCGCCGACCATCGCCGCCGAACCCACCACCATACTGAATCCTGCCACGATCCTCCGGCCGTAGCGGTCGGCGAGCCGGCCCCCCCCGAAGAGGCCGATTGCTCCGGGGACGGTGGTGAGAATGTTGTACAGGGCGATGTGGGCGGCGGTGTACCCGCGTTCGGTACGGAGGAATTGGTTGAGGAACTGGCTGGTGGGGAGGGCGAATACTTGGATGAGGAATCCGAGGGCGATGACGAGCATCAGGCGCTCCCCGTGATTGCGCAGGGAGGGCCGTGCGACGGGCAGGGAAGCCGGAGCAGGACTGGCGGGCTGGAATCGCTTGGACTCGGGGAGTGCCCGGGCACACGCCGGCACCGCCAGGCACCCGAGGATGGCCACCGCGAATATCGCCCGCCAGCTGTAGGTGTTCACCCCGGCGAGGAGGATCACGTTGATCCCCGCGCCGATCACCCCGATGCCGGTCAGGATTCCCAGCGCGTAGGCACGGCTGCCCGCCGGCATCTCCTCCGCGGCATAGATGGCGATGAGGGCCACCGAGGCGGCAACAGCCGATCGTGCGGCAGTCTGTGCGATGGCGAGCCAGGCAAGGTCGGGCGCCAGCGCGCCCAGAGCGGAAAAGACCCCCCCCCAGAACACCGTCTGGATCAGGACGGCCCGGCGCCCCCTGCGGTCGGCGACGAACATCATCGCCAAGGCGAAGACTACGTCGATCCGGCTTGCTGAGATCACCGCACTCTGGGCGAAGTTGGACCCGTGGAACTGCTTGACCGCGTAGGTCAGGGTCTGGGGCATCAGGGAGTTCTGGTAGCCGGTGAGCAGGGCGAGGACGGCCAGCACGCCCAAGACCTGGAGTGCGCGCCGGTCGAGGGTGTCCGGAGGCAGCCACCACCTGTGGCGGGGGTTGTCATGGAGCCGCCGTAGGTGGCGTTCGGCGGCGGAAATCTCTCCTTCGGGTACCGGGGAGGTCACCACCTGGACAATACTGAAGAGGTGCCTCCGGCCCCGGTCTCCAGGTCTTTCGTCGTCGCGCCCGGGAGCCCCCTGTCCGGGCGGGTATCGCTCGGGGGCGCCAAGAACTCGGTCCTCAAATTGATGGCTGCCTGCCTGCTGGCGCCCGGTACTCACCGCTTGTGCAACGCTCCTCGCATCGCGGACGTGGCGTACATGTCGGACCTTCTGGCGGCAATGGGCGTCGACACGGCGTGGACCGGGGAGCAGAT
>JAKAWH010000115.1 GCA_021817065.1 Actinomycetes bacterium | reverse complement strand
TCCACCATCGGTGCCAACCAGGTGCAGCTCCAGTCCTTCGTCCAGGACCTGCAGACCACCTCGACCAACGTCCAGGCCGCCAACTCGGCGGTGGTCGACGTCAACATGGCCACCGAGATGACCCAGTTCACCACCCAGCAGATACTCATGCAGAGCGGTCTGTCCATGCTGGGTCAGGCCCAGGCCAACCCCACCCTGGTCTTGAAGCTGCTGTAGGACATCGGGGTCTCGACCCCGCGGTAACTCCCGGCCTCCCTTGGGGGCGCCGGGAGTTCGCCTCCGCATGACCATCTACGGCTACAGTCTCCGGTAACGTCTGTCGATACCAGCGTTGAAGCGTACCAACACCATATCCGGAGGTCGAGACAGGCATGAAAGAGGAACGGCCCAGATGAACCCGGTGGTGAACGGGAAGAAGAAGTACGAATCCCAGCTGATCACCACCGCGAGCCCGGAAATCTGTGTGGTGATGCTCTACGAACGCTTGGTCGACGATCTGGAATGTGCGGAGAGCATCTTCGAGAATTCCGATTTCAAGCCGGCATTCGAATCTCTCGTTCACGCTCAGCAGATAATTCGGCTTCTTCGATCCTCGATAGATACCGGTATCTGGTCCGGGGGAGCCAATCTGATCTCGCTGTATAACTGGTTCGAGACCCGGCTCTCCCAGGCGGCGATGTTCCAGGATCGCCTCGCCCTGCGTGAGGTGATCCCACTTGTACGGGAGCTCTCCACGGCGTGGAAACAGGCTTCCGACCTAGTTGGCAGCGCCCGGGAATCCGACGGTCCGCGCGAATACGCGTTCGCCGAGACCCGGTCACAGATCGCCGACTATCTTGCCTGAAGCGGACCCTCGGTCGTCGTCGTTGCCCCCTTCGACTGGTTCAGCGCCGTACGGCGATGGCAGGCGGGTGCCCGCCGACTGGGAGGAGCTGCTCGATCAGCTCGACGAGTGCAATGCGGGTGTCGGTGCGGCACTCGAGGAAGGAACCCGCTTTCCCCTTGCTCCCCTCTTGCCAGGAAGCTTGGGATCGTTGCCGGAAGAACTCGTGCCCCGAGTGCAAAACGTTCTGGAGGAACTCGCCAAGTTGGAAGCGAAGGGATGGGAAGTCCGCAATCGCATTGCCAACTTCCTTGCTCTGAATTCCGGGGACACCTTTTCGAGTTCTCCCGTATACCTCGACAAATCTGCATAGCTAGCGCTACGGTACGGCTCCGGGCGTTTCGGACGCCGTACCAATTTATGTCCGGGAAATTCCCGGGACTACCTCAGCCCGACCTCCGCCCGACCGCGATTAGCTGAGAGTTGGTTCGGAACTGAACCAGGGAAACCTCGCTCTCGAGGGTCTTCATGTGGGCGTCGAACTCATCGTCACCCATGATTCCCCCGGCGATGATGCTCTCCCGTTCTTCGACGAAGCGATCCAAGAGGAACTTCCTTCCCGGGTCCCCGGGTTGAGACGCACGGTACTCGGCGGCAGGCATGAGGAGTGTCGATATCACCGCGAATCCGCTCCCGTCTAGATAGGAAGCCAGTTTTCGCCCTACATGCCGGTCGCCTCCCCGGCTGACCTGGAGCTGATCGAACGCCGCGTTCAGTGCTGCAAAAGAACCCGATGGCTCGGGGAAGACGAGGCTGAGTCCGTCGTCGGCGTCGATCAGGCACACCAACCCACCAGGCTTGGTGATCCGGTGAAGCTCGTCAGTGGCTCCTTCCGGATCGGTGAGGTGCTGGAAAACGAAACTGCACAGCACGAAATCGAACGTCGCGTCCGCATAGGGCGTGCGAGCGACCTCTCCCTCTTCGAAGGAAATCGAGCTGCCGGCCATGGGGTGTTCCTGTTCGATGAGAAGATCGGCCAGCTCGCGGGCGACTGCTAACTTGGCCGGATCCGAGTCGATACCGTGGGCTTCCACGGTGAGGTTGCCCGCCAGATCGAGGGGGACTACTCCGAAGCCGCACCCGGCATCGAGGATGGTCCATCCCGATTGGATGTTCAATGTGCTCAAGAGCGCTCGCCGGGACAACGCGGTGAAGAGATCCTGCTGGAGGATGTACGCTTCGGGCAGATCAGGATGGCTGTCCAGGTAAGCCGTTACGACGGCATCGAGGACGGCGGTATTAACCGGGTCGAACCTCATAATAGTCCCACACTACAGTGCCGCAGGTATTATAAGGTTGATCACCCGCGATCGACCCAGGTGGTGATCAACTGGACTTGTCGGTCACTCCTGCGGAATCGAATGTGGCCATCTCCCGGGCCATCTTGGCGCTCGCTTGGACCAGAGAAAGGGCCAAACATGCGCCGGTCCCCTCGCCCAGGCGCAGGCCCAGGTCGATCAGAGGCTCGAGTCCGAGGTGCTCAAGAGCCGCGGTCGCACCCGGTTCGGTGGAACGGTGCCCTGCAATGAGGTAGTCGCGGCATCCGGGCGCCAGCGAATATGCCACCAGACATCCGGCAAGGGCGATCACCCCGTCGATGACAACCGGGACCCGCCGTGCGGCGCCCGCGACGGCAAAGCCTGCCAGGGCTGCAATCTCCAATCCCCCGACCGAGGCGAGGAGCTCCAAGGGATCGGAAGGATCGGCAGTCCTGGCGAGCCCCCGTGTGATCGCGGAGACCTTCCTGGCCCAGTGTTCGTCATCGATTCCGGTTCCCCGCCCGGTCACCTCGGTAACCGGGCGACCGGTCAGGCCAGCGATGAGGGCAGCCGACGGGGTGGTGTTCCCGATCCCCATGTCGCCGGTGATCAGGCACCGGACTCCTTCCTCGATCAGCCGATTAGCCACCGAGACACCTGCGTCGAGAGCGGCGAGCGCCTCGGCGCGGGACATCGCCGGCTCGGTGGCGAGATTGCCGGTGCCGGGACGAATCTTCGAATCCACAAGTCCTGGCGCCGGGGTGAGCTCAGAGGCGACCCCGACGTCCACCACCACCACTTCTGCACCCGCGTGGCGGGAAAAGACGTTGATGGCAGCACCGCCCGCGAGGAAGTTGACCACCATTTGCCCGGTCACCTCGGGGGGCCAGGGTGTGACGTCTTCGGCCAGAACCCCGTGGTCACCGGCGAATACCGCCACCACTGCTGGCTCAGGGACCGGAGGGGGCGACTCTCCCGAGATCGCAGCAAGGTGGACTGCCAGGGCCTCGAGGCGCCCGAGCGAGCCGGGGGGTTTGGTGAGCCGATCCATGAGCTGGAGGGTGGCCGTTGCCGCGGGACGGTCCAAGGGGGCTATGGACGAGCAGGCTTCCTCGAAGAGTCGGGTCATAGCCCCCCTGTCTAGCCGATCGAGGGTCCACGCCACGCCTGGCGGGCGCGGACGGGGGCAGGCCTACCCGATCTCGGGCTCGGCATAGCCCCCGGCGGAGCGGGACGTTCCAGAGAGGGGGGAGGTAGGGACGGAGCCCGTCGCGGGGAGGAGATCTCCGTGGTGAGGGACGAACACGAACTTGTCGAAGATGATGTACTTGAGAACCCACACCACTCCGAAAGCCGCCAAGTTGGCAAGGTTGACAACGATTCCGACCGCGAGATGGGACAGTCCAGCCTGCTTCGCCTGGTGCTCGGCTACGGCGACTGCACCGAGCGAGACCACCAGGCCGACGAATGCGAGGATCCAGAACGGGACTATCTCTTTGGCGACGCGAGACCGCCCCGTCTTACCCCAGGCCCACGCCCGGTTGAGGTAGTACGAGGGAACTGCACCGGCCGCAGTCGCGATGAAGTTGCAGGTGACAGCCGAGGCGATCTCGCCGACCGTGTAGGTGAAAAAGAGCACCGCTTGGCTCACAACCGTGGCGATCACCGAGGCGAGGAAATAGCGGACCTTCTTGCGTCCCGAATCGGTATGGTACCAGGCGAAGAACCTGTCGAGTGATGTTCTCACTCACTCAGCCTACCGGTACTCCGAGTCTGGTCCCAAGCCGCCCTCGTCCACCGGGTTTTCCTCCGGCGCCGCCTAACATGACGGAGATGGCCGACGACGTGGGGCATCTGGTCGAGCTACTCGATCTGGAAGCCATCGAGAAGAACATCTTCCGGGGGGTTAGCCCCTCCTGGCACCGGATGCCCCGAGTGTTCGGGGGGCAGGTTGCCGCCCAAGCCCTCATGGCTGCAGGCCGAACGGTGAGCGACGGCCGCCCCCACTCCCTGCATGCTTATTTTCTCCGCCTGGGTGATCCCACGATCCCGATCCTCTACGAAGTGGATCGCATTCGCGACGGGCGGTCATTCACGACACGTCGGGTGGTTGCCATACAGCGCGGCCAGGCAATCCTCAACCTGGACGCCTCCTTCCACGTGGACGAGGAAGGTCACGCTCACCAGTTCGCGATGCCCAGCGCTCCAGCCCCGGAATCGCTGCCCACCCTCGCTCAGCGTTTGGCACCTCACGCCGGTGAGGCGACCGACTTCCTTGACCGGCCCCACCCGATCGACCAGCGGTTCGTGGGGGAACTTCCCTGGGTTCGGAGCAAGGAACCGCGTCCAGGCTGCCAGCAACTGTGGATCCGTGCGGACGGCGACCTGGCCGACGATCCCCTCTTGCACGCGTGCGTGGTCACCTACGCGTCGGACATGTCACTCTTCGACTCGATGCTCCTGCCCCACAACCTGCGGTGGGATGATCACGATTTCATGGGGGCGAGTCTGGACCACTGCATGTGGTTTCACCGCCCATTCCGTGCCGACCGGTGGATCTTCTACGACCAGAAGAGTCCGGTCGCCTTCGGCGCGCGCGGCCTATCCCGCGCCCAGATGTTCGACCAGGAGGGGAATCTGGTGATCTCCCTGGTCCAGGAAGGGTTGATGAGGATCGTCCGCGATGACAAGGAGGAACGGTGGTCGGTGTAACCATCACCAACCGAGCCCCTCTCATTTTCGTTGTCGGGGTGATGCGAAGCGGGACCTCGGCAGTGACTGGGTCGATGGTGCAGATGGGGCTGGAAACCGACAGCGACGAGGAGGAAGCCAATTACTTCAATCCGAAGGGGTTTTTCGAATCGAGTGCGCTGATGAACGTCACCGTCGAGATCCTCTACCTATTGGGCGGCTTCTGGTACGCGGCCCCCAATCCCCCCGAGGATCTTTGGGACACGCTCCTGGCTCCGGAATTCGACGAGATGGTACGCGGGGCTCTCGACTCCAGGCTTCCTGACGGTCCGGCAGTCTGGAAGGATCCCCAAGCCGCGTTCGTCCTTCCGATCTGGCGTGCTGCGATCGACCGACCGCTGGGCGCGGTTCTCGTTTGGCGCGACCCGGTCGAAGTCGCACTGTCCATGTCGCGCGGGGTGCGAATCGACCTGCCGCTGGGCATGGCCGTCTGGGCGGAACTGCACCGGCGGGTCCTCTCGTGGATCGGCGGACTGCCTCTCTATGTATGTCGATACGACAAGATCCTCGAGAATCCGGAGGTGTTTCCGAAGACGGTCAACCGGATTATCGCCCTTCTCGGGATCCCCGAGTTCGCCGACGCAGAGCACCTCCAGCGGGCTGCCGACTTTTTCGAGAAGGACCTCCGGCATCAGACGTCGTTGCCCCCCGATCACCCGTATCAGCGGCTAGCGCACGACCTCGACCCTTTCGTTGAAACGCTTACCTCCCTGGATGGGCTGCATTCGAGCTTCGATCCTCCCCGGATCCCCCCCTTGCCTGCCTGGGCAGAGGAGAAGCTCGAATCGATTCGGCGAATCGTCAGAGATGCGCGCCGAGTCAAGAATCAGGGCCGCGCGGGAGCTCATTCGGCGGGCAGCGAGATCAGCTTGAACGAGAACACGTCATCGGAATCCCTGCTTTCGTTGAGCAACTTCTCGTCATTGTGGCCGGTGGTCGCCCGACACTGGGAGGCAGCCCGTCTGGGAGCGCACGGCGAGCCGAGCGGCGCGGCGCGGCTGGTGGCGCAGGGCCAGTCCGGTGAGCAGCTCGAGGAATGCGATGCAGATCAGGGTCTACGGGTGAGTGTGGTGGTGCCCGTGTGGCGTCCCTCCCCGAAGCACCTGCAGAGATTTCTGGCATCGATGGTGGCACAGACCTGGGGGGGAACCGAAGTCTGCCTGTCCAACGACGAGTCGTCCGACGCGTCGACGACGGTTAACCTGGGATCGGCCGCGCTCTTCGAAAGAATTCGGATTTCGCCGGACAGGACGGGCACCTCCTTAGCGGAGGGAGCGCGAGTCGCCTACGTGTTGGCGTCCGGCGAGTTCGTTGCATTCGGCGAAGCCAACGACGTCCTCCGGGTGGATGCTGTCGAAAGGATGATCGCAGCCATCCGCAGACACCCCGAGGCCGATGTGCTCTATAGCGACGAGTGCAAGAGCGATGTCACCGGGGTTGTCCTCAACCCCGATTTCAAGCCGAGCTGGTCGCCCGAGCTGCTTTTGTCCGAGCCCTATCTCGGTCGCCTCTTGGTGGTGCGCAAGTCCCTCCTAGACGAGGTGGGAGGGCTGGGGGAGCATTTCCCCGATGATGTCGGCTACGACATCATGCTTCGGGCCACCGAAAGAGCCCGCCAGGTGGTGCACGTTCCCGAGCTTCTCTATTACTGGTCGTGGGCATCGGTCCCAGCACTTCAGGAGCCCTCTCGGCTTCCCTGGAAGCATGACGTGGTTCGAGCGTCTCTCCAAGAGGCACTTGCCCGACGGAACATGAACGGGACTGTCACGCCTGGTCCCATGCCCTGCACCTTTCACGTGCGCTGGCCGGTTCCCGACGGCTCGTCTGTCCGCGCGGTAGTCCTGGCACACGACCACGCATCCGGATCGAAAGCAGGTGTCGCCACCGCCCTGCGTCGCTGCGTTCATAGTCTTCTGAGATCAAGTGGCGAACAGCTCGCCGACGTGGTGATCGCACTCGGAGGCGACTCTGATCCCGAGGTGACCCGAGCGGCGGAGTGGCTCGGGTCCGATCCACGGGTGACGGTGGTGACCGCAGCAGGACCCGCGAGGGGAGGATGGGAATCGATCTATGTGGCGGCCAACCAGGCTGCCGTGGGGTGCCGTTCCTCTCACCTGTGTTTCTTCCACGCCGACTCGATGCCGGAGCCGGGATGGTCGGAAGCGCTATTGGAGCAGGCGTGCCGATCGGAGGTCGGGTCAGTGGGGGCGCGCCTGGTGACCGGCGAAGGCGTGATCCAGCATTCCGGGATCGGGCTGACCGCCTCGGGCGCCCGGTGGTACGGCGGAGCTTTGGACGGCGGGATGCCCTCGGCCATTCGCTGGGCCGGTCTTGTTCACGACTGCTCCGCGGTCTCCTCGGCGTGCCTGATGACCCGTGCGGACTGTTTCACCTCTCTGGGAGGCTTCGAGGTGGCAATGGGAGCATTCTCCGATGTGGATTACTGCCGGAGGCTGGCAGAGAGGGGACTTCGCACCGTCTTCACCCCTCTGGCGGAAATCGTCCACTACGGGGTTGCCTCGGAAGGACTCGATCCGGATCGGCACGATGCCGAGATGTTCCGCAGGCGCTGGCCGGTGGCCGATGTGGGGGAGGGAGGTGTCCCTCAACCCGACCCGTTCGTCAATCCCTGTCTCGACCCCGAGGACACCCGGCTCGAGAGCTTCAAGAGCCCTGAGCAAATGGGCTTCCGACTGCAGGGAAACGAGTGGGTATGGAGGCCGTTCGATCCCTGATCGGACCTTGCGGGTGGGCCGGGATCGAAGCCGGTTCGGATAGGCCACGCGAGTGGTCTCCTAAGCCCCCCGCTCGGAGAGGGGCAGGTAGTCCCGTTCCGGATGCCCAACGTAGAGCTGACGCGGGCGGGAGATCTTGGAGTCCTGGTCCAGTAGCTCCTTCCAGTGGGCCAGCCATCCTGCCGTCCGCGGTATCGCGAAGAGCACCGGGAACATGTTGATGGGAAACCCCATCGCCTGGTAGATGAGCCCCGAATAGAAGTCCACGTTGGGGTAGAGCTTGCGCGACAGGAAGTAGTCGTCCGACAGGGCCACCTCCTCCAGCTTGAGGGCGATGTCGAGGAGGTGATTCACCCCGGTCACCGCGAACACCTCGTCGGCTACCCGCTTGATGATCTTGGCACGAGGGTCGTAGCTCTTGTAGACCCTATGACCAAAACCCTGGAGACGCACTTCGCCTGCCTTCACCCGGCGGATGTATGCATCGACATTGTCGATGTGCCCGATCTCCAGGAGCATCTGGACCACCGCCTCGTTGGCGCCGCCGTGGCGGGGACCGTACAAGGCGGACGCTGCGGCCGCGCACGCCGAATAGGGATCAGCATGCGACGACCCAACTACCCGCATCGCGGTGGTCGAGCAGTTCTGCTCGTGGTCAGCATGGAGGATGAAAAGGACGTCGATGGCGTGGGCGAGAGCGGGATTAGCGGCATAGCGGGGCTCGGCGGTCTTCCACATCATCGACAGGAAGTTAGAGGCGAAATCGAGAGAATTGTCCGGATAGACAAAGGGCATCCCCACGTGGAAGCGGTGGGCCGCCGCCGCCAGGGTCGGCATCTTGGCGATCAGGCGGACGATTTGCTTCTTGCGCGAATCGGGATCGAAGATCTGCTTGGCTTCCGGGTAGAAGGTGGAGAGAGCAGCCACCGCCGAAACGAGCATTCCCATCGGGTGCGCGTCGTAATGGAACCCTTCCAAGAAGCGCTTGCGCATGTTCTCGTGGATGAAGGTGTGATGAGTGATGTTGTGGGTCCACTCGTCCAGCTCCGCAGCAGCGGGGAGCTCCCCGAAGAGGAGAAGGTAGGCGACTTCGAGGAAGTTCGACTTCTCCGCCAACTGCTCGATCGGATAGCCTCGATACCGGAGGATGCCCTGCTCGCCATCCACCAAGGTGATCGAGCTGGCGCACCCGGCGGTCTGGACGAACGCGGGGTCGTAGAACCAGATATCGGGGAGTAAGCGCCTCCACTCGCTGGCGGCAACGCCGCCGTCGACAATGGGGATCTCGATGGACTCACCGGTTCGGTTGTCGGTGATCGTCACTGTATCGGCCATGGGCCGAATCTTAGGCGTGGGAGCGGGCGGGTGCCCCACCAGGCCGCTGATCGCGAGGCGGACTCAGCCTCCTGTCCAGCGGTATACCGAGGTTTCACGGGGAGTGAATCCGGAACGAGTGTAGAGCTTGTGTGCCGCTGTGCGCGACGGGCGGGAGGTGAGGTCGACCGTCCGAGCTCCAAGTGACATTGCCAGCCTGATCGCCTCTACCACCAGTGCTTCGCCTATGCGAGCCCCGCGGATCTTCTGGTCCACGACCACGTCTTCGATCCAGGCCCGAACTCCCGTGGGGATCCGGAAGGCCACCAAGGTGAGCATTCCGACCACCTGACCCCCTCTTGTCGCGGCGTCGACGGGGGGATGCCCCGCCACGCGAGCAATCAGAAGGTGTGATGCGGGGGAGGAGACGATCTCGGTGAGGTCGGAGGTGCTCATCGGACTGGCCGATCTGGAGAGCTGGGGGATCAGGGCATTGAGCGCCTCCAGCAACCCCGATGT
>JAKAWH010000114.1 GCA_021817065.1 Actinomycetes bacterium | reverse complement strand
CTGCTGCACACCACCGTACTACAGCCCGGATCGAGTCTCGAAACACGCCTTTAAGGCTGGGAAGAGCGAGGGTGCCCGGCTCATGGCTTCCTCTACGAAAACTTTGTCGGTCCCGGCAAGCCACCCGGCAAGACGTAGGTTCTCCCGTACGGTAAGCGAGGTGAACACCCCGCGCCCGCCGGGAACGGTGACCAGGCCGGCAGCGGCACGCCTCTGGGGAGTCCAGCCGGTTATGTCCTCGCCGTGGAATACGACCCGGCCCTCGCCCACCGGAACGAGCACGCCGTTCATCACCTTGAGCAGGGTCGACTTGCCCGCGCCGTTGGTGCCGAGCAGGGCGACCACCTCCCCGGCCCCTACCGCCACATCCACATCGAAGAGCACCTGGGTCTCCCCGTAGGCGGCATCCACTGAAGTGCAAAGAATGAGCGGATTGGGAACGTCCGCCGCGGCCGCACCAGAGGGAGCCGAAGCTTCCAAGTCTTCCAATGCACCCAACCGGAGTGCGGCCCGGTGGGTGGTGGCGCTCACCGCTACTGCCGGGCTTCCGTCGAGCCCAGAAGCCGGTTTACGCGGTCGGTGCACCACCGACTGGGTGTCGATGCCGCGCCGGGCAGCCACCCGCTCGATGAGCCAGTCACGGACCCGGTAGGCCAGGCTCCCCAGTCCCTCCGGGACGAGCATCAGAATTAGGAGCAACCCGGTGCTCGAGGCGAACAGGGTCCATCCACCGTGCAGCCAGTAGAGAACACCCTCGACGTATGCCGCACCGATCAGTCCGCCAGCGAGCGAGCCGAGACCACCCACCACCACCATGGTGAAGACCACGATGGACTGTTCCGGATCAAATCCTCCGTACTGGATACCCTGGAGACCCACCACGTAGAGACCGCCAGCCATGCCAGCCAGTGCCCCCGAGAAAGCGAAGGCCGAGAGCTTGGAGCGCATCGGGCTGATCGCGTATGCGGCAGCGCCCCGATCGTTGTCGCGCACCGCCACCACGGAACGCCCGATCCGAGCCCGGCGGTAGTTGACCGCCCCGGCGATGGCGCCCACCAGGACGAGAAGGCATACGTAGTAGAAGACCAGTGCCTGGTTGGTGTCGAAGCGGCCGAACAGGAGGGGCCGGCCGACATGGGTGGGGGTCCACCAAGGGAAATACTTGGAACTGAGGAAATAGGTGCTCACCGCAACAGCGAATGCCAAGGTCACCGCCGCCAGGTCCAAGCCCGGGGCACGTAGAGCGGGGATGCCGATGAGGGCCGCGCTTCCGGCTCCCGCTGCCGCCCCGACCAGGAGTCCCAGGAAAAGGTTCGCATGGAAATGCACCATTACCGATGCACATGCGGCTCCACCAACTCCAACGAAGGCGAACTGCCCCAACGAGATCTGGCCGGCCCAGCCGGTGAGGATCACCAGCGACACTGCAATGATCCCGAAGATGACCATGTCGGAGAGGAGAAGGAGCCGGGAAGCCGACGCGGCAATGGGTGCGAAAATGGCCGCGATCAGCAGAAGGGCCGGCAGCGCAAAACGGAACACCCGGACCTCGGTCAGGTCGCGGAGGGCAGCCGAGATCGGCCGTATCTCCCGGACTGCGACGGCATCGGTCAGCAACTCGCCCACCCGCCTGCTCCGCCGACGCCGGAGAAGGAGCGCCACCAGGATCACCGCGAACACCACCACGTCGACCGCCGAACTCTGGGTCTGGGGGTAGGACCACCGGATGGCCTGCTCGATCTCCCCGAGGCCGAGGGAGGCGACGAATGCGACCGGGAGGCTCTCCCATCCGGCGATCATGGCGGCTGCCATGGGGATAAGGAACGCCTCCGGCCCGGCCACATTACCGATGGACTGACCCTGGATTGGCTGAGCGAGCATCGAGCCGATACCCGACAATCCGGCAGCCACCACCCAGGTAATCAGCGAAAGTCGCTTCACCGGGATGCCAAGCAGCATGGCGCGCTCCCGGGAGTCGGCCGAACCACGGATGGCGACCCCCACGTCGGTCCGGCCGAGCATCCACCACAGCCCGAGCAGCACCAGGGGGACCACAACCATGACCAGGATGCGATCGGAGTTGAAAAGCACCATGCCGAGGTGGAACTGGAGCTTGGCGGGGAAGTGGAAGCTGTTTACCGAACCGACCCCACCGGTGCCGTACAGGCTGGGAAGGGCGATCTCCACCGCTCCGAGGAGTTGGGCGATCCCGATGGTGGCCACGGTCACAATGAGGCGAGGCGCATTGGCCAGACGGCGCATGAAGACCAGGTCGACCATCGCCCCAGTGACCAGAGCCACCACCATGCCGATACCCAGCGCCACGAAGTAGTTCAGGTGCGAGCCCGCCACCATGATGACTGCGAACGAGGCACACAACCCACCGATCTCCGCCTGGGCGAAGTTGATGATTCGGGCGGAACGGTAGACCAGGACGATGCCCATTGCGGTCATCGCGTCGAGCCCACCGTAGATCAGTCCCTGCAAGGCGATCCCGAATGGAAGGCCGGCGGGCATGAACGCTCCAGCCAGGATCCAGGCCACCACTGCCCCCACCGCGACCGCCGCCCAGGGAGCCCACACCCGCCAGAGCGGTCGGGTCATACCCGGCGTCATGCCGGTAACCTCCCCATTGGTCATGGTCATGACCCCTCCTTCCTCAGGCTCACAGCCTATGCACCGAAACAGGAGAGCTGCTGGTGCTCAGGCAACTGGGTGCCAGCATCTGCGAAGGTGTACATCTTCCCCCCGTTGCACGCCTTCAGAGCACCCCGGAGACCGTCCTGGTTGGAGGTGGCATTGGGATCCCAGTAGACGATCTGGAATCCCGCGGACGGATCGGCTATCCCCGGGCCGTAGGTCCACGGTCCGAACATTCCACCGGAGGCCGAGCTGGTGATCTTGTGGAACGCCGCCTGGAAATTCTGCGGGGTCAGATCGGGCCCTGCGCCCTGGAGGGCCGAATACAAAATCATCATCGGTGCATACGCCCAAGCCAGGCTGTAGGTGGGAAGCGGATCACCGCCCCGGTCCCCCATCTCGAACGCCTTGTAGTCCTCCTGCGTCTTGGCTGGCGTGGAGACGATGCCCGGCTCGATGACGTGGCTCATCTCGGAAGGCGCCTCCGCGGAGAATCGCCGTTGAATGGCATCGGCATCGATGTTGCCGCCGGTGAACGAGGAGGTCATCACCCATTCCGGGAAGTAGTGGTCGGCTGCCGCCACCGACATGAACAATCCCGGCGTTACCGGGTCCTCGTCGGGATCGAGGATGGTGGTCACTCCCGCCGACTTCATCTGCTCCATCACCGTCGTCATCGACGACACCAGGTTGGACAGGGAGAAGTTGTAGGCCGCAACCACCGCGGGCTTCACATGGTAACCGCCCAGATCGGACCCGAGAAGTTGGTAGCACTGCGCCGACTGGGGAGTGTCGTTGTAGATGACCCCGAATGACCGCGTCTTGGTGTGGTAGGAAGGATCGCCGGCGTACACCGCGTCGAGTCCGGCCAGTGAGTTTCCAACCATGGCGGCCAGGCCCATGTCGGTCTTGGTGCAGTCGGGCCCCGGCGTATATATCCACGGCTCTTCGCCCAAATAGTCGCTGTTGCGTTGCTGGTACATCAGCGGGAAACCGATCACGTTGTGGTTGGCCAAAGCGCCGATGTACATCGGACTCGAATCGGCGAGAGCCATGTCAGCGAACGCCCCGAGCGACTTGGCGGTCACCGCGTCTGCCTCCGCCTTGGCCTGCCCTTGCCCGGTAACTTCAGAGATGGTATCCCCTTGGCCGGTGAACACCTTGAGCACGACGTGGCGCCCGTAGAGCTCGAAGTACTTGTTGAAAACGCTGACAAACGCCCGAAGGGTGGTGATCGCCTCGGGATTGGTGCCAACCACGGTGGGGGGGAGAAACGAGTAAATCTCATTGAGGGTGGAGGTGGCCATCATCCGATAGCTGAGCGTGATGGTGGTGCCGGTGACCCCAGGTGCGGTGGCACCCCCGTTGCTGCCATGCCAGGCCGGAATGCACTCGGGCGCGTAGGCGGACCATGGGATCTGTCGCACACCCGGCCCGCACTTGACCCCACCGATGGTGATACCGAAGGTGCCGGGCAGGGCGGGGGCGGTCTGTCCGGGTAGAAGTGTGACAGAAGCACCCGAAGTACCCGAGCCGCCCGAGGCGCCGGTTGCAGAGGAGCCTCGAGTGGTCGCGATGGACGGGACGAAGGTGAGCACCAGCACCAGCGCAACGATGAACGCGCCGAACGGCACGTATCGCCGGAATAACTTCACAGCGAGCCCACCTCCCCCGAGCAGATGAACGCGCCGAACGGCACGTAGCGGCGGGGCAACTTCATTCCGGGCACACTACTGGGAGGCTGGACGGCGCACTCCGGGTACCGCTCCCTTCGACCCCCTCCTGCCTCTCGTGCGTCGAGCCGATCAATGCTTGCTGGAGACCTTGAGCTCTGGATCGTATACGTGGTACTGGTTGCGGCCGCCTTCCTTTGAGGCGTACATGGCTGTGTCCGCGCAGCTCACCAGCTCGTCGTAGGAGCGGCCGTTCTTCGGCGCGACCGCAACGCCGATGGAGCCGGAGATGTCCGCCTCCTGGCTCCCCAATAGGATGAAGGGGCGGGCCAGGGTTGCCAGGATCCGGTCGGCCAACTCGGAGATGGCCGGAGGCTCGGTCATCCCTGGGGCGAGGATGCAGAACTCGTCGCCGCCCAACCTGGCGACGGTGTCCTGCTTGCGAACCGCGTCGCTGAGGCGCTGGCCCACCTGGCAGATCAAGTCGTCGCCTGCGGCGTGACCCATGGTGTCGTTGACCAGCTTGAAGCGATCCAGGTCCACGAAGAAAAGAGACAGCAGCTCGCCGGTCCGGTCGGACCGTGCAATCGCTTGGTCGACGCGATCCTGGAGGAGGCGGCGATTCGGAAGACCGGTCAATGCATCGTGCCACGCCATGTGGCTGATCTGGTCGACCATCTTGGCGTTGAGGAGGGCAACGATCGCCTGATTGGCCAAGCCCTCCATCAGCTCGCGCATGTGCTTGTCGGAGCGCAACTGGTCCGCTATCTCCCGTTCCCAGAGAGCGACTACCACACCGAGGGCCCCTTCGCTGGAAGTGAGGGGCGCCAGCACCGAGGTGGAGGCATTAGCCTCTCCGAGGAGACCGACCGCGTAGGAGTCCTGGTCCTTGCGGTCCACGATCAACACTTCGTCGCCCTCCATCAGGTTGCGCACATACGCCGAGTCACTCGCCCGGGCGACCAGCTCGGGCAGCTCCTCGGGCGGGGTGAGGCGGCCGGGGGGGGAGCCGGCCGCCAAGCGGAACTCGTCGGCGACCGTGTAGGCGGCCCGGAGAACGAATGCCTCCTCATCCTTGTCCCACAGGAACACGCTCGCCCGATCGCAACCCACCACGGTGGGAACCGCCTCCGCCAGTTGCTCGGCGACCGCCTGGGAACTGCCGACCTTGGCGAGCTCGCCGGCGAATGTGAGGAGGGCGCGAGACGTCTTCTCCGCCTTGCGCGACTCGTCCAGGGCGGTAACCACGTCCAGTGCGGCCGCGGCGAAGTCGGCGTAGACGTTGAGGATCCCCTGCTCCTGCTCGAAGAACTCATTGCCCGGCGGGTACACCGCGGCGATATATCCGTAGGCGCGACGGGACGACTTGACCGGGGCCACCAGGCGCGAGCCGCCACTCACCGCTGCGCTGCCCTCCAGAAGCTCGCCAGCCAGTTCGCTCGCCTCGTCGAACTCGAATCCTCGGTGATGAAGCTGGATGTCATCGCTCTCACCGGAGGGACTCACCGCCAGCAAGTAGCGCGGGGCATTGACCGCGTAGGCAGCCTGGTTGGCGATCCGGGCGAGCACCGCGTTCAGGTCCTCGTCGGAGAGCAGCTCGGCGGCGATCCCGTACACGCCCTCGAGGCGTTCCTGGCTGGCAGCGAGCTTGCGCTCCAGCTGGTCGATGCGGGTCTTGTCGTCAATGTCCAGTTCGGCCTGGGCCTCGACCACCCCTTCCTGGTCCCACGCCATGGCGAACATGGAAGTGCTCTCCTCCACGAAGTTGGACCACTGCCCCTGCTCCCAGGCGACCGAGTACAGGCAGTGGCGCCCGCCTTTGGCAGCGCACTCCGACTCGGTGATGGTGGCAGGCACCAGCTCGAAAAGAACCGGGATCTGCGAGATCATTCCTTTTGTCGATTCGCAGTCCTGAGGATGGCGGCGCACCCCCCGCGGCTCGCATTGGATCACCGCATGCGCATCCCCCACCTCGAAGGCGTCGAGGGGAACCACGGTAGTGAACTTGGCCGAAGCGCGAGCGATGTTGCGGTAGCACTCCCCGGGATTGCCGAGGGCCCGGAGGATGTCGGTCACCTCTGTGGTGTCGTAGTCGGTCATGAAGTACTCGCCGATGTGGCGCCCAGCCTGGTTGTCACCGGTCACCGCCACCGCCGCGTCGAGAAGCGCCCCGTACTGCGCGTAGGACGACCACGTGGCCGAGTCCTCCAATTGGGCCGCGCTGCGGTCCTCACCTGCTCGACTCAATAGCTGGGATACCGCCTCCTCCCCAGCGGTCTTGCGCACGTAGCGCACCAGAGCCTTGGTCATCACCCCGGCAACTTCGTCTGCCGAGACGACCTGAGCCGTCCCTCCCTCATCCTTCTTACGCCCGAACGCCATCGCCAGGCACCACTCCCTCTCTCCACACATGTCTACCCGGCTGGATCGCCCGAAGCGATTCATGCGCCTGCCCGACGTCAGCACGCGGCAGGGTGCGGAGAACCGGCCACGCTGGAACGCTGGTGCGTCGGGTAATACTACCTAACATCGCGTCACTTTTCCCGAAAAGTTTGAGAAAGATGTGTCTCGACGGTTCGACAGCCCAGGTCACTGCATGTCATTGCTCTGTATATCGCCCGAAGACGCTCGCCACCGAAGCGATTTCTTTCGCGTAATCACGCCCTATCACGGAGGGTGGTCGGAGAAAACGCAGGTCACAGGGCCAAGAATGCAGGTCACGGGACCAAGGTGGAGGGTCTTCCGGGAAAAGGAGGGCGCCGCACGTCACAGCGCCAGTGTGGCCCCGCCATCGACCACAACCGCGGCACCGTTGACATAACGGGCGGGCGCCGAGCAGAGGAAGGCCACCACGTCTCCGAAGTCGGCCGGGTCGCCCCAGGGGATATCGTCCGGGCCCACCCTCCCGAGCTGGCGCATCCGGTCGGTGTCGTGGGTGCCCGGGCAGGCCAGATTGAGAGTGATCCCCGAGCCGGCCAGTTCCCGGGCAGCCACCTTTGCCCATGCCCAAAGCCCGATCCTGGCAGCGTTGGACATGGGCAACGTAGATATGGCCTGAAAGATCGAGGAAGAAGTGATGCAGCAGATCCTCCCCCAGCCGGCCTCACGCATGTGGGGAAGGGCAGCGCGGGTGAGGCGGACCGCCGACACGAAGTTGCCATTCAGGGCGGAAAACATCGCGTCGTCCGAGAGCTCGAGCGCCCTGCCTGCAGGCGGACCGGCCGCGTTGGCAACCACGATATCCACCCCGCCAAATACCTCCACCGCGTGGGCCACCAATGCGGACGGAACCTCCGGATCGCATACGTCGCAGGCCATCGAGGACACCCGGGCGCCGGTCGCGGCCAGCAATTCGGCTGTCTCCCGGAGCGATTCCTCATTACGCCCGGAGAGGACCACCGCCGCTCCCTCCCGAGCCAGCGACTCCGCCGCCGCGCGCCCCAGCCCGCGCGACGAAGCGGCCACTACCGCTACCTTGCCGGCTATCCCGAGGTTCATTCCACCGTCCCGAGGTTCATTAAACCGTGCGGCGGTTCATTCCACCGTCCCGCGTCGTCGCCGCTATCGAACCGCATCATGCCGCCACCTCATATCGGGGATGCCTTGGATCATCTGGCGAAACGAACTCTCTCTTACCGGTGCCCTGCACCAACATCCAGCCTTTGGTTGACTTCAGGTCGTGGTGATGAGTACACAATCGGTCGAGCAGGTCAAATAGGGTGAAATGCGTCTCCGACCAGTTCTCCCGGTGATCAAACTCAAGGAACGAGGTGGCCGAACAGCCTTTCACTGCACAGGTGGGATATAGCCACTGGAGAGCAGTCGTCTGATGAGCGGTAGGACGCCGGCCCAAATGGGCGACTCCGGTAACCGCCTTTCCTACCGTTGCAACCGCTGCGAGGAAAGGATCGCCGGTCTCCACCATCTCCCGCACAGCCGAAACTGCCACCGGCCCGAAACCGGCCACCTCACACACTTCACCTTCGGCCCGATAGCCGCGAAGTAGAGCTTGCAGGTCGACCCTCACGATGACCTTTGCGTTGGTGGACGACCTAGCCGGCTGTGGCCGACGACTCTTGTCGGGCGCTCCGTGGTTGGGCGCTCCGTGGTCGGGCGCCCCCTGTGGCACACCTGAATCTTGCTGCCCATCGGTTGTCCACCCATCGGTTGTCCACCCATCGGTTGTCCACCCATCGGTTGTCCACCCATCGGTTGTCCACCCATCGGTTGTCCACCCATCGGTTGTCCACCCATCGGTTGTCCACCCATCGGTTGTCCACCATAAGCCCGTGCCATCGCCAGCAGTGCATCGGCGCCATAGGCCTCGATGCGCTCTCTTCTACCCTGGGCCCTCGCCTCTTCGAAGAATCGTTCCGCAATCGGCGAGAGAGCGGCCATGATCTCTGCTCCTACCTCGGGGTTGTTGCGGAAGCGCAGGTTCCAGCCTCCGTCGGAGTCGTTGTAGGTGCGCAGGTATCGCTCTTCACGAATCTTCTTCCGTCGCTCGTCCTCATCGGTTGCCGAGGTCTTCACTCTTGCCGCCTCCTCACGAAGCTCGGCGATAGTCGAGGAAGCGGCGGCTTCGATCAGTCCGTCCTGGCTCGTGGGATCGGTGGCGCCAGCGTCGCAAATGATCTCCAGCTGAGCCGGCGAAATATTGCCGGAGGAAGCTGCATCGAACACCCGGTCCAGCTTCTCCATCCGCTGTGCCGTCTCCAGATTACGCCGGGCTTGACCGACCGAGGTTCCCGTCCGGCGAGCAAGTTGGTTGGCGGCGGAACGTTCCCCCTCTTCCACAAACGTCTCCAACTTCGCCATAGCTGCTCCCAGCCGAAAGATGAGAACCGAGAGCCGGTTGGAAATGGTGGTGGCTGCTCCAAGCACCTCTTCGACTCGACGGGCATCCAGAACCGAGACATCCAAGCCAGAAAGGACCGATGTCACCAAAGAGTCGGCTCTCCGAAGCGCCTCAACTACACCCTCATGATCCCCAGACATATGTTTATTTTAACACGGGAAGAAATGATACACAAGGGGATATCCTGTTGAAATCGGCGAGCCGGAGCGAGATGAGCCGGAGCGAGATGAGCCGAGGCGAGATGACCCGGAGCGAGAACCGACAGGACACTGCTCCCGCAGCGCCCCAAAAAGTCCGCCCGGTTGCTCGGCGGGGAGCGGTTCCCGCAGCGCTCCGAAAAGTCCGACC
>JAKAWH010000113.1 GCA_021817065.1 Actinomycetes bacterium | reverse complement strand
TTGGATATGCGCACGTTCTCCGACTCCTTCGTCGTTAGCCTTGTAGAAGCCAAAAACGTAGGCGAGAGAGGGCGTGCGCTCGCGGATGGGCAGGTCAGGGACCCCCGATAGCGTCATAAGAGCCGAATTTGAGTTCCATGGAGGCAAGCTGCGCGTTCTAGCGATCGACATCTATGACAGCGCGGTCGATGTCCGGTGGCGGGCGGCTCCGGAACCCATAGTTGATGCTGCGTTGCCATCGGAAATGGCTCAAGTTGTCGGAGACACCGAGGGAATGCAAGACCAAGCGGCAAAGCACCTGCAGGATATGGGCAGGAGTGAGCTTCGCAGGATGCGTCTTTATCAATTCGAGCTGTCAGACAATGTCGGAACTCAATACGATCGTTCAACGGGTGGGAGCGGAGGTCGGCCTGGCGAAAGGACCGGGAACATGAGGTTCTCACCCGCTCCTCCTGCCGAGGCATCAGTCCTGACGCTGAACTGGCTAGACCTTCAAGTCACACTGAGGATTACGTAACATGCGAAACCCCGGTTCTGATGTGCATGATTTGAGTTGACCGAGACGAGCGCTGATACAACTTCGGAGTCTTTTTCAATCTTCTCCGACCCGGATCTCGGCAAGGCGATTTCCCACGAAATGTACGACAGGTGGGCTCCGGTTCACCCCCAGGGAGCTGCCTACCCAGCCAGCCGCTTCTCGAGGGCGTCTACCTCGTCGAGCAGTGCGGTGGGGGTCCGGTCGCCGAACTTGGCGTAGTGGTCACGGATGAGGGGTACCTCTGCCCGCCAGTCGTCGGCATCCACGGTTAGGAGGATCTCCATATCGGCGGGCGACACGGAGTCAAGCCCGGCCAAGGTGATCGCACCAGGTGCCGGTACGTTGCCAATGGGAGTTTCCACGGCCTCCCCCCGGCCGGCACATCGAGAAAAGACCCATTCGAGAACCCGGGAGTTCTCCCCATACCCGGGCCAAAGCCACCGGCCCGAAGAGTCTTTGCGGAACCAGTTGACGTAGAAGATCTTCGGGAGGACGGAGGGATCGGGGGCCAGTTGCGAACCGATTCGCAGCCAGTGGGCGAAGTAGTCGGCCATGTTGTAGCCGCAGAAGGGAAGCATGGCGAACGGGTCGCGGCGCAATTTGCCCACCGCTCCTGCGGCAGCCGCGGTGGTCTCGGACGCCATGATCGAGCCGAGGAACACTCCGTGCTGCCAGGAAAAGGCCTCGGTCACCAGGGGCACCACCGACGAACGGCGGCCCCCGAAAAGGATCGCCGAGATGGGGACTCCCGCCGGGTCCTCCCACTCCGGGGCGATGGCCGGGTCCTGGGCTGCCGAGACGGTGAATCGGGAGTTGGGGTGGGCGGCCGGCTTGCCCGACGAAGGATCGAAGGGGACACCTGTCCAGTCGGTGAGCCCTTCCGGGGGAGTGTCGTTGAGGCCCTCCCACCACACGTCGCCGTCGGCGGTGAGAGCGGTATTGGTAAATATGGTGTTGGCTCTCACGGTGAGGATGCAGTTGGGGTTGGTCTCGGTGTTGGTCCCTGGCGCCACCCCGAAGAAGCCCGCCTCCGGATTGATCGCGTAGAGTCGCCCGTCCGCACCGAACTTCATCCAGCAGATGTCGTCGCCGATGGTTTCCACCTTCCAGTCGGGCAGGGTGGGGATCAGCATGGCCAGGTTGGTCTTGCCACACGCCGATGGAAAAGCCGCCGTTACGTACCTGGTGTCTCCCTCCGGCGAAGTGAGCTTCAGGATCAGCATGTGCTCGGCAAGCCACCCTTCATCTCGTGCCATGACAGAAGCGATTCGCAGGGCGAAGCACTTCTTGCCGAGAAGGGCATTGCCCCCGTACCCCGACCCGTAGGACCAGATTTCCCGGGTCTCCGGGAAGTGCACGATGTACTTGTTGTCGGCGTTGCACGGCCAGGGCACGTCGGCCTGGCCGGCTTCGAGCGGTGCGCCCACCGAGTGAAGGCAGGGGACGAAGTCGCCGTCCGCCCCGAGCACCTCCAGGGCACCCCGTCCCATCCGAGTCATGATCCGCATGGATGCGGCCACGTAGGCCGAGTCGGTGATCTCCACTCCGATGTAGGAGATGTGTGATCCGAGCGGTCCCATGGAGAAGGGCACCACGTACATGGTCCTCCCCTTCATCGATCCGCGGAAAAGCTCAGCCAGTGTGGCCCGCATCTCGTCCGGTGCCCGCCAGTTGTTGGTAGGTCCGGCGTCCTCTTCCTTCGCGGAGCAGATAAAGGTGCGCTCTTCCACTCGGGCCACATCGCCGGGATCGGAATGGGCCCAGTAGCTGTTGGGCCGCTTGGCCTGATCCAGCGAGGTGAATGTGCCCGACTCCACCAGAAGCTCGCACAGGCGGTCGTACTCCTCGGCCGATCCGTCGCACCAGTAGACCTGATCTGGGGTTGTCAGGGCGGCGATCTTGTCTACCCAGGCGTTCAGCTTGGCGTTGGCAGTCGGGGGAGCGGTGCGGGAGCTATCGGAAGAGGGCATTCACCCATGGTATGGCGGGGTTGGGGGGAGACCCAACCTGGCAGCGCCGCGAAGCCTCGCCTATAGACCCAACCCGGCCGCTAACCTGCCTTTTCGTGCCGGTGAGCGACGAGATCCCCGAAGACGCCCTGATCGCCCGCCTTGCACAGACCTTGGGAAAAGGGGCGCCCCCGGAGGTATGGATCGGCGACGACTCCGCCGTCCTTGTGCCACCTGATGGTCTCTTGTTGCTGGCCACCGATGCGGTGGTAGCTGGGGTGCACTGCGACCTCACCCTCGGCGGTCTCGACGATCTCGGGTGGAAGGCGATGGCGGTCAATCTCTCCGACATCGCTGCCATGGGGGGCATACCCCACCGGGCGGTGGTCTCGGTGGCTGCTCCTGGTGGGACCGACCTCAACCTCTTGTATAGGGGGATAGTTGAGGCTTCTGTGACGTTCGCCTGCCCGGTGGTGGGAGGGGATCTGTCGGGCACGCACGGCCCGCTGGTGGTCTCGGTGGCGGTCACCGGCTCTGCTGCGCGCCCGGTCCTGCGCTCGGGGGCATGCCCGGGAGACCTCATATTCGTGACCGGGCCACTGGGGGCCTCCGCTGCCGGGCTAGCCGCTCTCCGCCAGGGTGCTCCCCGCGATGGGGCGAACGTGCGTGCCCACCTCCGCCCGGTGCCGCGACTTGCTCTCGGAGCGCAGGTTGCGGCCGGCGGAGCCACCGCAATGATCGACGTCTCCGACGGCTTCTCCCTCGACCTCCACCGCCTGGCCGATGCCTCGGAGGTCGGGTTCGAGCTGGACGACGTTCCGGTGGCCGAGGGCGCCACTGCAGAGCAGGCGCTGGGTGGGGGAGAGGACTACCAGCTGATCGTGGTTCTCCCCGCTTCAGTTGAGCCCCCCCCGGGACTGGTCGAGGTGGGCCGGTGCGTCGGCGACCCTGCCCGCCGCCTACTCGGCGGCGAGGTGCTCCCTCGCTCGGGCTGGCAGCACCGGATTTGAGGATTCCCGGAGTCGACCGGGGGGCGGTCAGCCCGGATTCGTCCGGCTGGTAGCGGTAGATCCTGCAGGCGGGAATGGAGCGACGTTTGGACCACCGAGTAGGGCGAGATAGTTCCGGTAGTCGGGATTGCGGGGGTCGTCCGCGATCGCATGGTGGACTTCTTGGCGGGCCGCTGCGAGAAGCCCCTGGCGCATATCGGGCTCCAACTCGGCGAGGTAAACCAGGACTTGAGCGCGGAGGAATACGTAGTGTCCTTCCCCGGGCGAGAGGGACGCCGCCCGTGCGAGGTACTTATCTGCCGAGCGGAAGGTGAGCAGTTGGGTCAGCGTTCCGGGGCGCATCCGTGTGGCTTCTACTGCCAGGTCGGCTCCGAAGGTGCCTGGGTACAGCGGCTCCCACGGATTGAGCGAGATCGCTTTGATCGCGAGGTCGACGCTTTCTCCCGCGTCGGTAGCGGAGGCCTCCGCGGAGGCGATGGCATTGGGAGAACCGATTCCGGCAGTGACTGCGCGGTTCTGGGCGACCTGAGCTGCCCAGTAATCGTGATCGGCACGGTACGGACCTATCGCCCCGCGTACTCCGAGGACGGTGATTCCGATGGCCACCAGTGCGATAGTGGACTTTGCGAATGCGTTCACCAGCGGTCGACGTGCTGGCGGTCTACTCAGCCGGGAGGACCCTCGCCTGGTTGGGCGAGTATCCGGGTAGTGCCCTACCGAATCCACGGGGGCACGATCAGTGGCAAGTCGGGCGAGAGCTGCGATTGCGCCTGCGAAGAGCCAGAAGCAGAAGGTTAGTGCGATGTCCTGGGTATTGAAAAGCCCTTGAACCACAAAGGCTGCGGCTCCTCCTCCCGCAATTGCGAGAAGCCATCGCATGTCGGCCGCGTGGCTCAAACGATCACCGGCATTGTTCGTGCCCATCCCGGCTGCTTTCTCGATCGACCGGATCGAACGCCACGCTCGAATGACTGCCAAGGCGACCGCACAGAGCACGGCGATCAGGATAAGTAGACCAGGGATGCCTGTCTCGGCGAGAGCCTGCATGAACAGATTGTGAGGTCCGTTGGCAATGAGTTGCGGGCCGACCAGATGTGCCCAGCTTGCAGTTTCGTAGCGCGGGAAGACCTGGCTGAAAGTATCCGGCCCGGTGCCAAGGAAGGGGTGCCGTGCGGCAATGCGAAGACTGGCACTCCACAGGTCAAGTCGTTGGTGGACGCTGCTCGCCCCACCCGTCTGCAATAACCGGTGGAACTTGATGCCGAGGATCCGGGAGCCTCCAAGCGCGACCGTGGCGACCGCCGCTCCACATACGGCCAACGCTGCCGCGGCGACGACCCGGATCCGCTGGCGAAGATCGGGAGCGAGGCATGCAACGACCACTCCCCCTCCCGCCAACGTTGCGATCCACCCGCCGCGCGAACCGCTCTGGACAAGTTCGGCGAACAGAAGGAATGCAGTCACTATGGCCGGAATCCTCAACCACTTTTGCTGCGGGCGCAGCGAAAAGAGGACGGTTGCAGGGAGGACCATTGCGATGAACCCCGCAAGGTTGTTCGGATTGCCGAGCGTCGAGAACACCAGGCGAAATGGCAAGCTTGCCCAATGCACGAAGTCCCACCGGGATCCCCCGAGGAGGAAATCGTGAAGTTGGAGAGCGCCGTAGATGGCGACCGCGCCGCCTCCCACCATGCTCAGAGCGGTAATTGTCAGGCGCAAGTCGGCGGACGATGTATCGCCAGCAACGGCCCACAGGATCACGAGAAACGCGAGTGACGCGTAGAAACCGCCGTAAGAGCCGTAGGCGCCCAGAAGGCTCACTCGGGGGTCGACGCTGGTCAGCGAGGTGGCACCCGTCCATGCACAATTGGCGGCTGCCGCCAACAGTATCAGGCTCTCGGATTTTCCGACCCAATTCGACCTGAGAGTGCGCCCTGGAGCTACTAGGTATTGGGCCACGAAGAGGAGAGCGAGGATCAGCGCCCCGGTCGTGATCATGCTGTAGCGGGGAACGCTGAAGACGTTCCCGGTGTGGGGATCGAACACGGCGGGAACCAGGGCCGCGAGAAGGACAATAACTGCCGTCCGTGCTTTGCGCAGGAGGCGGGACGGGTCTCTCAGTGGCCGAGAGTGCCCTGTTTTCCGGTCGCTCCGGGTGGCCCTATGGGGAGCAGCCTGGCGAAAAGTGCTTGTCGGCGCCACCGGGCAATGTTGCCACAGGTCACAATATGGAGATGAAGGGGGGTGGAACCCGGCGCATCCTTGGTCCTGAAGTATAAACTCTTCTCCGACTAACTGTCACTCTCCGTGGCATGGAAGGGTTGTCGGGTGATTGGAAGATTGAGTCTGGAGAAGGCGGCTGGCACGAGTCGACGGGCGAGCGCCGTATTCCTTGCGTTGCTCATTGCCGTGGGAGCGCTGCTGGTGGGCGGGGCAGCGGATGCCGGGGTGACGCCCATTTTCGCTGTCACTACTACCACGTTGCCTACCGCTGGCCTGGGGAACCCGTACTTTTTCCCCCTTCAAGCGAACGAGGGACAGTCGACGGCTCCGGTCGTTGCCATAAGGGGCACATCCGACAACCTCGGGTATTGGGTGGTCGACGCGAACGGCGACGTCTACACCTTTGGTGATGCCGTGTCCTACGGGTCTTTGTCCAGCTCACCTTCCGTCCCGATCTCCGGTATGGTGGTGACGCCCGATGGATACGGATACTGGCTGGTCGACGCGAACGGCGACGTCTACACCTTTGGTGATGCCGTGTCCTACGGGTCTTTGTCCAGCTCACCTTCCGTCCCGATCTCCGGTATGGCGGCGACGTCCGATGGAAAAGGATACTGGCTGGTAGACACACAGGGAAACGTCTACAGCTTTGGTGATGCCGTGTTCCACGGGTCGACTCAGCAGCTCAACCCAGTGTTGCCTGCTGGGGGGACCAATGCGGTCTCCCTCGCCGCTCCGATCTCCGGTATGGCGGCGACGCCCGATGGAAACGGATACTGGCTGGTAGGCAGCGATGGGGGGGTGTTCAGCTTCGGCGATGCGAACTTCTCTGGTTCCGAGGGAGGCCAGCCTTTGAGCGGTCCGGTGACTGGTATGGCTGTGGACAGCACCAGCACCGTAAATGGGTGGGGTTATTGGCTGGCCGATTCGAATGGGACCGTTTACAACTTTGGCTCGGCAAGTTCTTACGGCTCGGTGTCCAGTCCCTCCGCTCCGATCGTCTCGATTGCGGCATCTTCTGACGGAGCAGGGTACTGGCTGGTTGGCGGCTCGGGGGTTGTGGACGCGGGGCCAACGGCGGGACCTGCCCAGTCACCTTGCACGATAGCTGGCGGGTACGGCGATGCCTGCTATGAGGGCTCTGTGGGTAATCAGCCCTACACCTGGACCGCCAGTTCGGGTTCCCTGCCGGCGGGCTTGTCCTTGTCAGCCGGAGGGATCATCTCTGGCACCGCAACCGCACTTGGAACATCCACCTTCACTGTCACGGTCACCGATTCGAATGCAACCCCTAACACGACATCTGCGACGGTGTCGATCACCGTTGCCGCACTCGGGTGGAATTCCGCGAGTGCTTTCAACGGAATGCCCATGTCCGGGATTGCATGTCCATCGGCTTCCACCTGCGTCTCTGTGGGCAAAGGCCTGATTGATGCATTTTCGCCGTCCAATCCGGATCTGAGTCCTTCCGTGGTCACCGTTCCGCAGCAGCTAAACAGCGTCTCCTGCCCGTCGACGAGTCAATGTTTCGCGGTGGGGTACGGAGTGATAGACGCGTTTTCGCCCACGAACTTGAGTCCTACTGTCTATTCACTTCCTCTTGGTGCTCCGTTGTCCTTGTATGGCGTCTCCTGCCCTTCGACAAGTCAATGTTTCGCGGTCGGGTACGGAGTGATCGACTCATTTCCGACCACGAACTTGAGTCCGACCATCTTTACCGTTCCGCAGGACCTCAACAGCGTCTCCTGCCCGTCAACCAGTGAGTGTTTTGCGGTGGGTAGTCAGGTGATCGACGGGTTCACTTCGACCAACTTGAGTCCGATTCCCCTGACTGTTTCCCAATACCTCAACAGCGTCTCTTGCCCGTCAACCAGCCAGTGTTTTGCTGTAGGCGACGGGGTGATTGATGCCTTCGGGATCACCTATACCAGTCCTTTTGCCCAGGCATTGAGCCCGAATGCCGGAACAGTCCCAGCAGGGCTGGTGAATGTCGATTGCTACAGCGCGATGGAATGTTTCGCAGCGGGTTTCGCCGGTTACCCGAACTACATTGGAAATGGGATCGCTTTCGCCACGACGGATGGGGGAGCGAGCTGGTATCCGCAGGATTCGATGCCGTTTGGCACTTTGCCTCTCGATGCCATTGCATGTGCAAGCAGTGCAAACTGCGTAACCGGGAGCACGTGGGGCGGCGGCGGTAACCTGTTGTTCACCGGTAATGGAGGTTTGGGGAACCCCACCCCGCCTCCGGTAGTTACTGCGACCGCGGGAGTTCTTTCCGCTAATCTTACTTGGCAGCCACCTGTTGACGCGGGCGGGGGACCTGACACCTTTACGGTGTCCGCGACGCCAAGTTGTTCGTCTTGCACGGGGTTAGGGCCGGTGTCGGGTACTAGTACCAACATCAGCGGCTTGATGGCGGGGACCAACTATTCGTTTACCGTAATCGCTGCAAACGGCGCGGGCAGTTCGGCCAGCTCGCCTGTTTCTAACTCGGTGATTCCTCAGGCCCCCCCTGCCCCACCCCCACCTCCGCCTACCTCCACCACCTCCCTATCCCTCTCCTCCTCGGCTTCCTCCCTCGCCCCGGGGTCCTCGGCCACCTTCACCGCTACGGTGACCACCACTACGACCAAGTCGGGCACCACCACCACCACCCCCGATGCGGGGGCGAGCGTGTCCTTCGACGTCTCCTCGGGGCCCGATGCGGGCAAGACTGCCTCGGGAGTGACTGATGCAAGCGGGGTGGCCACCTTCACCTATGTGAACAACGGCACCTCTGGCACCGACCAGGTGACCGCCACGGCATCAGGAGCCTCCGGGATGGCCACTGCCATCGTCTCCTTCACCGGCCAGTACACCCTCACCCTCGCCTCTTCGGCGCCGGGATCCGACGAGGGCACCCCGGTCAGCCTGACTGCTACCTTGACCGATCCCTCCGGGGCTTCGGTCACCGGGGGCGCCATCTCCTTCACCATCACCGGTCCCGACGCAGCTTCTTCCACCAGCGTCGCCACCGGTTCGTCGGGAACGGCCGTTCTCACACTGGACGCCACCACGACCGGCACCGATTCGGTCTCCGCCTCCTATACGACCCCTGCCAGCCCGTCGGCTCCGGCCTCCATCCTCACCTCCAATACCGTTACCGTGAAATGGGCCGCCCCCGCCACCATCGCCCCCACCTCGTCTCCGACCGGCACTTCCCCTGGATCGCCCAGTAACCCCCTCCCGCCTGGCCAGCAGATCTCGCTCTCGGTCATCGTCACCCAATCGGCTCCCGCTGCGATCAAGTTCCACTTCGGCACGTTTCCCACCCAGTCGTGGTTCGGCTTTTCCTTTGTCTCTTCCCGCCGTCCTTCCCATTCCGACACAACCTCGGCCCCTGCCTTCTTCCCCCTCTCCTCCTACCCCCATGCCACCACCGTCCCTGCGGTCGGGGTGCCGGTGGTGTTTGCCGTTTCCGCCGGTCCCGATGCCGGCCAGGGAGCCACCGTCAACACCGATTCGACCGGGACAGCCACCTGGACCTATTCGGGCACCGGGGCGGGCACCGACGCGGTGGGGGCCACCTTCACCGATTCGGCAGGCGTTGCCCACACTGCCCACTTCGCGGTCTCCTGGTCGACGACGGCTACCACCACCACCTCGTCGACTTCCACCTCGACGACTTCCACCACGGTTGCTCCCACCACCACTGCCACCACTGTCCCGCCTACTCCGACCACTACCGCTCCCACCCGCAGCGTTCCCCCGGGCTATGTGGCGCCACCTGCCCCCACCCCGATCGTCTTTTCCCCGGTGGCCACAACTCCCACCCCAA
>JAKAWH010000112.1 GCA_021817065.1 Actinomycetes bacterium | reverse complement strand
CTGCCTCTTCACTACCTTTTCCGCAGCCCTCTTGCTCACCATCTCATCGGAAAAGGTCCGTTCCCTTGGTCTCAGCCTGTGGCACCGCCACTCGGGACACGAGCCCGGGCGGGGCAGCGCGGCACTCTGGTCGGTGGTGGTCACCGCCGCCGGTGCTGCCCTGCTGATTCCTATCGCCTCCAGCTACACCTTCCCACTGGTGATGCACCCCGAACCCGTCCCGGCCTGGTTCGAGCAGACCGCTCCACGGCTCCCCGACGGCACGGTGGTGCTCGCGGTTCCCTATCCCGCATCCCCTTCGGTGGACGCGATGGCCTGGCAGGCGGTGGACACACTCCACTTCCGCCTGGTGGGCGGATACGCCGACACCCCTCTGGCCGATGGCCGGAGCGCCTGGGCGCACTCGCCGACCGGACCGACCCTCATCCTCGACGCGCTGTCCAATCCGCTCTTCGCCCCACCGGAAGCCAACCCCTCTACCATTGCCACCCTCAGCCACGCCCTCACCGGCTGGCACGTCCAGGTGGTGGTGGTAACCAACCGGGCGGCCCGGCCCCGCCAAGCTGTCGCCCTCCTGTCGGAAGCGGTCGGCCGCGCTCCCCTCCGCCAGCAAGGTGCCTGGGTCTGGTACCTGTCCAGGCATTCACTGCCCGCGCGGGGCTGAATCTGGCACGATGGAGGGCCGGTGACCCTCACTGAGACGCCTCCAACACTCTCCGCGGTGGTGGTGCTTCCGCGCTCCCCGGCTCATCCGTCCTGCCGCCCTGCTCCCCCGACCACCACCCGCACCACCGACCGGCTTGCTGGCCTGGACGGCCTGCGTGCACTGGCCGTGCTTGCGGTCCTGGCGTTCCATTTCGGAGTGAGCTGGCTGCCCGGGGGGTATCTGGGGGTCGATCTCTTCTACGTTCTGTCGGGCTTCCTCATCACGCTCCTTCTGGTCGGCGAGCATTCCTCGCGGGGCCGGATTGCTCTCGGACGTTTCTGGGCCCGCCGAGCCAGGCGCCTCTTACCCTGCCTCTTCCTGGTGGTGCTCGCTGCTGCCGCCTACGTACGCTTCGTCGCCCCACCCGGGGCGTATCCTGGATTTCGCTCGGACGCCCTGTCCGCTCTGTTCTATTTCTCCAACTGGCACCAGATCGCCGCCAACGCCAACTACTTCGTGGCGACCGGGCCCCCTTCCCCTCTGACCCACACCTGGTCGTTGGCCATCGAGGAGCAGTTCTACCTGCTCTGGCCACTAGTGGTCCTGGGAGTTCTGCGCCTCTGCGGACGCTCCCGCCCGGCCACCGGGGTTACCGTCCTCGGCAGCCTGTCGCTTGCCGGTGCCCTCGCCTCTGCCGCGGAAATGGCTCTGCGTTACGGCCCGTCCGCCGACACCACCCGGCTGTATTTCGGCACCGACACCCATGCCCAACCGTTGCTGGTCGGAGCGTTTGTCGCCTGCCTCCTGGTGCGGATCAGAATGCGATCTCCAGGACCAAGCCGCAGCCGGATCCCCGCAGCGGTGACAGAGGGATTGCGGGCGGTCCTGGTGGTGGGGGGCGCAGCCGCTCTGTCGATCCTGGCAATTCTCATGGTCCGCCTCCCCGGAAGCGACGGTGGAGCGTACCAGGGGGGTTTCCTTCTCGCCGCTGCCTGCTGCGCAGTCATCATCGTCGCTGCGGTGACCATGCCCACCGGACCCTTCGCCCGGCTCCTGTCGGCACGACCCCTTGTTTGGCTCGGAACGGTCTCGTACGGCATCTACCTCTGGCACTACCCCCTCGGGCTCTACCTCTCCCCCACACGGACCGGACTTACAGGTCCCGCCCTCTTCGTCGCCCGCTTCGGGGCCACCGTCGCCCTCGCTGCAACGAGCTACTACCTGGTCGAGCGTCCGGTGATGGAGGGTAGGTTCTGGCGGGGCGCTCGGGCATTCCTCCCCGCCGGTGCCGCCATCGCGGGGACGACCGCACTTGCCCTGGTCGCCACCGCGGCCGCTCCGGTCGCAGCCACCCCGGTCCGCCGGAACTCTCCCTCGCTCGCCATCCGGGCCACCTCCGCTTCCGGTACGCTCACCGCTCCGATCACCCCCCCGCACGAAGTGCTGGTGCTGGGCGACTCAACTGCCCTCGTCCTCAGTTATGCACTGGCTGCAACCGCCCCAGCATCTACCTCCGTCGTCGACGGTGGCCTTTTCGGCTGCGGCCTTGCAATAGCCACCCGCGCAACCGCCGCGTTCTCCTCGGCAGGACTCCCGATGGTCGACGCCTGCAACGCTTCGACAGCCCCAGCCCAGCAATGGCCGGCCATCGATGCCCAGAAGGTCGCCGCCACCGGTCCCGGAGATCTGGTGGTCTTCCTCGCCGGCCACTGGGAGACCCAGGAGATCCTCCTCGACGGCCACTGGACCAATTTGGATTCCGCATCCTTCCGTGCCTACGAATTGCACCAGCTCCAGGAGCTCGCCAGCCTTGCCGTCTCCCGAGGCGCCCATCTCGAACTCTTCACCATGGCCTGCATGGACGGAGGCTTCGCCCAGGGGGACCCGCCCGGCCCCACCGACTCGGCCCGCCGGAGGGACTACTACAACGCAATGTTGCGGCAGGTGGCGGCCGAAGATCCCGCCCAGGTGAGCGTGGTCGACTTCGGTTCCCTGGTATGTCCCACCGGAACCTTCACCCAGTACTTGAACGGGGTGCAGGTCCGTACCGCCGACGGGGTGCATACGCCCGCCTACGCCCCTGACAACCCTTTCGCGGGGAACGCGACCCGGGCGGTCGCCGACGCTTTTTACTCCTGGCTGGGACCGAGACTCTGGCCGATGATGCTCGACCACCTGGCCGCACCTTCCTCGTCGGGCGTCCCGGCACCCGCGACCTCCTTGCCGGCCGTCCACGCGACCGCTCCCTCGCCCGCCGGGTGAGGCGTCCCCTCCTGGTCGGAGCGCTTGCTCTCGCCACCCTCCTGTCCGCCTGCAGCCACGCCGCCTCACCGCCGCCCGGGAAATCCCGGTCGGCTGGGATAACCACCCCGGCTGGCTATACCGGCCCGCCCGTGACCGTCCTGCTGGTGGGGGACTCCACCGCCACCACCCTCGCCCCGGCTCTCCAGCAGACCGAGAGCCGGTACCACGCCGTCCTCGTCGACGGTTCCACGTTCATGTGCGGCGTTGCGATCGGGGCCGAGTCCTCATCGGACAACGGGCGCGGGCCCACTATGGCGATGGTCCCTGCCTGCAACTCGGCCACCCCTCCCGACCAGCAGTGGCCGGCCCTCTGGCAGAAGAAGATCGCTCGCTACCACCCGCAAGTGGTGGCCCTCCTGGCGGGGCGGTGGGAGACCACTGACCGGACCTACCAGGGAAAGTGGATGAACATCGAAGACGCTCCTTTTGCCGCCTATGTCGCGCGGCAACTCGCGTTAGCAATCTCCATCGGCACCTCCAATGGTGCCCACATGGACCTCCTCACAACAGCTTGCGCCGACTCCGCCCCACTTTTCGCTTCCATGCACAAGCCGGACACCGCAGTCGAAGACGACTCCCCCGCCCGGCTGGCCATCTACAACCGCCTTCTTCGCGAGGCTGCGGCAGGCAATCCCGCCGTCTCGATCGTCGACTTCGACGCTATCCTGTGCCCGGGAGGCAACTTTCACCGCTACCTAGATGGCGTCCAGGTGCGACCGCTGGACGGCGTGCACACCCCCTCGACATCTCCCTCCAACCCGTTCATCGACAACTCATCGGCTCCGGTTGCAGCGGCCTTCGCCCGCTGGATCGGGCCGCGACTTTGGCCCAAGCTGCTTGCGCCGGTGATAGGAGCCTGAGGGGTACTTCCGGGGCGGTGGGAGTCCTCGGCAGCGGATTCGCCGCAAGGGTGCCCGGGGCGGGACTCGAACCCGCACGCCCGTGAGAGCAAAGGCTTTTGAGGCCTCCGTGTCTACCGATTCCACCACCCGGGCAGGCGAGCACCAGCGTAGATGAAGTTACCGACCGGTATAAAGAGTGCCACCCCGGAATGCCGTACCCTGGGTACCCGATGCTGGTATTCACCTTCCCCGGACAAGGTTCGCAACGGCCCGGCATGGGCCGCGACTGGGTCGAGCACCCGTCGTGGGAGCTGGTTGCCACCGCCTCGGAAATCTCCGATCGCGATGTGGCGTACCTCCTCCTGGACGCTCCCAAGGAGGAGTTGACCCAGACCAAGAACGCCCAGCTCGCGACCTTCACACTGAGCCTGGTGGTCCTCGACGCACTAGAGCGGGTCGGTCTGGAGCCGGGTGCCTGTGCGGGGCATAGCCTGGGCGAATACACCGCCCTGGTGGCGAGCGGCGCCCTGGGACTGGACGACGGGGTTCGTCTTGTGGTCGAGCGCGGCGAGGCGATGCAGTCGGCCGCCGAGGACCACCCGGGCACGATGGCGGCCGCTCTCGGCATATCCGACAGCGACGCGGAAGCCGCATGCATGCGCGCGGAGGAAGGTGCCTGGGTGGCCAACTACAACGCGCCGGGTCAGGTGGTTCTGGCGGGAACCGCCGACGGAGTGGCCCGAGCCGGCACGATCGCCAAGACCCTGGGGGCCAAGAAGGTGATGCCAATCCCGGTGGGCGGCGCCTTCCACTCCCCCCTGATGGCTCCCGCCCGCGACCGGCTCCGCAAGGCGCTGGCGGAGGTCAGTTTCGCCGACCCGGAGGTGCCGGTGGTGGCCAACGTGGACGCCCGAGCCCACCCCGATGGAGCGGAGTGGTCCTCGCTCCTTTCCGCACAGTTGACCAGCCCGGTCCGCTGGCACCAGAGCCTGGCCGCCTTCGAGGCGATGGAGGCCCGCGCCTACGTCGAGGTTGGCCCGGGCGGCGTCTTGGTCGGCCTGGCCCGCCGTATCGTCGGCGACGCCAAAGCCCTCGTGGTGGCCAAGCCCGAGGACGTCGACTTCCTGCTGGGGGTGCTCTCCGACGGCAGCCCGCTCCAGGCGTATGTCGGTTCCCACTCAGGGGAGCACACCGCCATGCGCGAACGGGTTGTGCCGGCCCCGGTCAACGGCGTCTTCGACCCTGCTCCCGGATTGGGTGCTCCCGGACCGGTTGCCCGCAATACCCGTACCGCCGCCACCGACGTTCAGCCGGCCCCGGCAGGATTGGTGGCAACCGGCGACCTGATCGGGACGGTTTCCGGAGTGGAAGTGCGCACCCAGTTCTCGGGTACTTTGATGGGACTCCTGGTTCTCTCCGGAGAGCGGGTGACAGCCGGCCAACCGGTGGCCTGGCTGAGAGTGGAGCCCGATTGACCGATCCCGAACTTAACGAACACAACCTGGCGCGCCGCAGCCGCGGCTCGGCTTTCGCCCTCCAGGGATCCTCCCAACGGGGGTCGGCGGTGACCGGCTGGGGGCTGGCCCTCCCCGACACGGTGATCACCAACGACGACTTCGCCCAGCGCCTCGACACCTCCGACCAGTGGATCACCGAGCGCACCGGCATCAAGGAACGCCGCTGGGGCGGGACGACCGCCTCGCTCGGTGCCGAAGCCGCCCGGCGGGCACTGGAATCGGCGGGAGTCACTGCCGACCAACTCGACCTGGTCATCCTATCGACCGCCACCTCCGACCAGACCGTGCCGGCCACCTCGGCGGTGATTGCCAAGGACCTCGGCTACGCCTGCGGCACCTTCGACCTCGACGCCGCATGCGCCGGGTTCGGCTACTCCTTCGTGGTGGCACACTCCATGCTGGCCACCGGGTTGGAACGGGTCCTGGTGATCGGCTGCGACACCCTTTCGGGGATTACCGATCAACAAGATCGCTCCACTGCGGTTCTCTTCGCCGACGGGGCCGCCGCCGTGGTCTTGGAGGCAGTTCCCGGCGAGCCCTGCCTTCTCGGGTGGGACCTTGGAGTCGACACCAGCGCCATCCACCTTCTCTGGTGCGACAAGGGTGGCTACATCCGAATGGAAGGCAAGGAGACATTCCGCAAGGCAGTCCGAGCCACCATCGACTCGGCCGTCTCCGCCCTGGAGCAAGCCAAACTGCGCGCCGACGACATCGCGCTTTTCGTCCCCCACCAGGCCAACAAGCGAATCATCGACGCGGCGGCAGATCGTCTCGGAATCGGAGAGGATCGTCGGGCGATCGTGCTCGACAGGACGGGTAATACATCTTCCGCCTCCATTCCCCTGGCCCTGGTCGACGCGGCCAACGCCGGGCGCCTCCACGACGGGGACTACGTCCTCATTGCGGGATTCGGGGCCGGGATGACCTGGGCCTCGGCGGTTATCCGCTGGGGCAGGCCGTGAACGACGCCCCCGAAGCGAAGGTCGCCTTCGTCACCGGAGCGTCCCGGGGAATCGGGCTGGCCTGTGCCCGCCGTCTCGCCGCCGACGGTTTCCGGGTTGCAGTCGGCTACCGGACTTCCCCGCCGCCACATTCTGAGGGGCTGCCTGCACTCCTCCCGGTCGCCTGCGACGTCATTGAATCCGAGAGCGTCGATGCTGCTTTCGATCGCATCGAATCCGAGCTCGGCCCGGTGGAGGTGGTCGTCTCCAATGCCGGGGTCACCGCCGATCAGATCGCGGTGCGAATGAAGGACAGCGAGTGGGACGCGGTGATCGACGCCAACCTCTCCGGCGCTTTTCGGGTTGCACGGCGGGCCGCCACCAAGATGCTTCGCCTGCGCTCCGGTCGAATCATCTTCATCTCTTCGATCGGCGGTGCAATGGGTCAGGCCGGTCAGGTGAACTACTGCGCTTCCAAGGCCGGGCTCACCGGACTGGCCCGTGCGCTCGCCCGCGAGCTGGCCAGCCGTTCGGTCACGGTCAACGTGGTCGCACCCGGGGCGGTGGAGACCGACATGCTCTCCGCACTAGGTCCCGAGAAGATCGACGCCTTTTCCCGGATGATCCCGATGGGCCGGATCGCCCATCCCGAGGAAGTTGCCGCCGCGGTGGCCTTTCTCGCCTCGCCGGGAGCCTCCTACATCACCGGAGCGGTAATCCCTGTCGACGGGGGCCTGGGTATGGGACAGTAGGCGGTGGCACGCACCATCCCGCACTGCCCGGGTGGGGAGCAGGGACTTCCTTCACCTAGAGTGAGGCCCGGGTGGGGAGCAGGGACTTCCTTCACCTAGAGTGAGGCCCGGGTGGGGAGCAGGGACTTCCTTCACCTAGAGTGAGGCCCGGGTGGGTGGAAACCGTGTGTAACCTTCGGTAACATCAACCCTTCGACCGACCAGCAACCAGTAGCGAAAGGACACCGATCGGTGGACGAAGCAGAGTCATTCAAGAAGTTCACGGAGTGCGCGGTGGAGGTACTCCAGGTCACCCCGGAACAGGTCACCCGCGAGGCGCGCTTCGGGGACGACCTCGACGCGGATAGCCTTGACCTGGTGGAGCTGGTGATGGCCCTGGAAGAGGCTTTTGAGATCACCGTAGACGAGTCAGAGCTGGAAGGGGTCGAGACGGTCGGCCAGGCATTCGACCTGGTCAGCTCCAAGCTGGGATGAGCCTTCTCACCTCCACCATTGCCGACGTCGGGCCCCCTGTCTCTGGCCTAGGACCCTCCAACTTCTGATGAGACTCGCCGCCGGACCGCACTTCGCCCACCGCGACCTCCCTCCCGCCCGCCGGGTGGCGATAACCGGTCTCGGCATCGTGAGCTGCGTGGGCATCGGCAAAGACGCCTTCTGGCAGGGACTCCTAGGGCCGGCTCCAGAAGGATTTCGCACGGTTCCCGATTTTGACCCATCCGCGTGGTTCAACTCGAAGGAAGCGCGTCGAGTCGACCGCTTCACCCAGTTCAACGTGGCTGCCGCCACGATGGCGGTCGACGACGCCGGAGGGATGACCTCCATTGCTGTCGATCCAGCAAGAGCGGGAGTGATCATGGGAGCAGGCGTCGGGGGGCTGGATACCCTGGAGAAGCAGATCATCGCCATGCACGAGGGAGGCAACCGCAAAGTGTCGCCTTTTCTGGTGCCGATGATGATGTCCAATGCCGGGTGCGCCAACGTGTCCATGCGCTTCGGGCTGAACGGTCCTTCCGAGGCGGTGATCACCGCCTGCGCAGCGGGGACCCACGCGGTGGGGAATGCCGCTCGCTTGGTGGCCACCGGTCGCTGCGACATGGTTTTGGCCGGAGCCAGCGAGGCACCGCTGGTCGACGTCGGCAAGGCGGCCTTCGGCAATATGACCGCCCTCTCCACCATCGGGATCTCCCGTCCCTTCGACACCGAGCGCGACGGTTTCATCCTGGCCGAGGGGGCTGCCGTCCTGGTTCTCGAGGAATTCGACCGGGCGCGAGAGCGGGGTGCGCACATCTACGGGGAGATCGCTGGAGCCGCCTCCACCGCCGATGCCTTCCACATAACCGCGCCCTCCCCCGACGGGACCGGTGCGGCCCTCTGCATGGAACTCGCCGTCGAGGACGCCGGGCTCACCCCTGCCGACATCGCCCACATCAATGCCCATGGCACTTCAACCCCGCTGAACGACCGGGCAGAAGCCGACGCGATCAACAAGGTGTTCGGCCAACCGGGTCCCCCGGTGACCTCCATCAAGGGGATCACCGGCCACTCTGCCGGCTCGGCCGGCGCCATCGAGGCAGTGGCGGTCACGCTCACCATCGAGCACGCCCAAATCCCTCCCACCGCCGGGCTGGTTAACCTCGATCCGGAGATCACCCTCGACGTGGTCACCGGCGGGCCCCGTGCGTGGGAGCCGGGACCGGTCATCTCCAATTCTTTCGGCTTCGGCGGGCACAACGGCTGCCTGGTCGTGGTGCCACCGGGTTCCTGACCTTCTTGGAGGACCGCACTACCAGCTCCGACGAGGAGGCCCCGGCCGACCTGGCTATTGGTTCGTTCTCCACGCACCCTCCCTGGGTAGTGGATCTCCCCCGACTCTCCTGGGCCCGCGAGATCGACGCCCTCCGCCGCCTCACCTCCGCCGAGGTGCCCCGGATGGTACGCCGCCGCCGCCTGCCCCCTGCCCATCGCGCCCTGGCGGTCATGGGGCGCTTGTCGCAAGCACTTGCCGTTTGGTACGCACTGGACTTCCTCCCCTCCCGCATTCACCTCCGATCGTCCTCCCCCTTCTTCCGCTCCTCGTCGCCTTCCTCCTATACAGGCGGCGCCCTCTCGCGCCGCCTGCGAGTCGCCTTCCAGCATCTCGGTCCCACCTATATCAAGCTCGGACAGATACTATCGTCTGGCGAGGGTATCTTCCCGGAAGAGGTGGTGGGCCAGTTCCGCCTGTTGCGCGACCGGGTCCCACCCGAGGATCTGGCCGACGTCCGAAGAGTCATCGAGGAGGACTTCGGGCAGCCTCTCGAGGCACTTTTCTCCTCGTTCTCTCATACCCCGGTGGCTGCAGCCTCGATCGCCCAGGTGCACAATGCCACCTTGCGGACCGGCGAGGAGGTTGTTGTGAAGGTGCAGCGGCCTACGGTGGCCGAGCTGGTGCACCGTGACCTTGCGGTGATGAGCTGGCTGGCCCCCCTCCTGGTCGGGCGCATCCCGGTATCCGCGCTCGCCAACCCCCCCGCGCTGGTGGAACTCTTCGCCGAGACCATAGGGGAG